>DEBE01000135.1:16398-16533 GCA_002348425.1 Alphaproteobacteria bacterium UBA2964
CTAATTTTTCAAGCGATTCTCTATTGATAATAGAGTTCCATAAATTATGCCTACATTAAGATTGTTTTTCCCAATCGAAAAAAAAATTGCACCCTACATTTATTCCTAAGACCCTTGGACAGGTAAAACCACGCC
>DEBE01000135.1:16625-17747 GCA_002348425.1 Alphaproteobacteria bacterium UBA2964
TGTGGTAATACCGCCATACCCTCCTTGCAGAAGTGCCTTGCCAAATTTTTCCAATGATTTTTCTGCAACCTGGCGCTGCAAGGCAGAATATAAATAAATCCCTGAACGATATTGAGTACCTACATCATTACCTTGCCGCATACCCTGAGTAGGGTCATGACCTTCCCAGAAAGTTTTTAAAAGATTTGTTAGATTTACCTTTTTTGGGTCGAACACTACTAACACCGCTTCTGTGTGTCCAGTTCGGCCGGAACACACTTCCTCATATGTGGGGTTCTTTGTAAACCCAGCTATATAACCGACAGCAGTCGAGTAAACACCAGCAATCTCCCAAAATAATCTTTCCGCACCCCAGAAACAACCGAGAGCAAAAACAATTTTTTCCATACCTTCAGGAAACGGGGGTTCAAGTGGGTTCCCATTTACAAAATGTCTATCAGCAACTTCTACCTTGTTTTCTCTACCAGATAGAGAATCTTCGGCGGAAGGTAATTCCAACTTTTGCGAAGAAAACCACATGACACGCACCTCTTTATATAACATTAATATAGAATAAAAACTTTTTGTTTGCCACTCCTAGACTAAAGTAAGACGTCTAAGTTAGTTTTATGGAACAATTTCATGGGAAAAGATCATGAACAAAAATGGATTTCGGGATTTCCTGAATGACCTAGAAGATGCAGAACAATTAAAGCACATTAAAAAACCCGTCGATTGCCGACAGTTGTCTTCTCTTGGAGATCAGGTCGATGAAGCCACTATTTTTGAAAATATAATTGATTATCCCGGATGGAGGGTAGCCACCGCCCTTGTTTCAACACGCAAACGTTTAGCCATTGCTATGGGGTGTCCTGAAAATCGTGTTGCATTTGAATTTGAGTCTAGATCCACGAGGCCGATCAAACCTATTTCTGTAAAATCCGCTCCTTGCCAAGAAATAATTATGGAAGGAGATGATGTTGATCTCACAACTATACCTCTACCAATGATGCATCTATTTGACGGTGGGCCATATATTTCAGGTACTTTTGCTATTTCCAATGACCCAGAACATGGATCCAACGTCGGTTGCTACAGGTTGATGTACCGGACACCAAACGAAACCGGTATTGATTTAGTTTC
>DEBE01000088.1:0-6208 GCA_002348425.1 Alphaproteobacteria bacterium UBA2964
TGGTCTATTTGCACGTTCGATAGACGATTTAATTTTACTTCGAAGGGCTCAGACCGGATGCAATCCTGGGCAGAAGTCTGGTAGGCCTCGAGTGGGGATTTTGCGCGCTCCCTTATGGGATGAAGCAGAGCCAGCAATGCAAAAAATGATAGAAATAATTAATGATATTTTACGCGAGGCTGGCGCCATTGTTACTGACTTTGATTTACCTCCTTTATTTATGGATATAATTCCGGATGCCGCGGTAATAAATGCTTGGGAGGCCTCGGTAATGCTGAAGGATGAAATTCGGGATCACTACGAGAGTTTCAATCAACATAACCGTGAAAGAATTGAATGGGTAAAGGGCCTCGAGGTGGAAGATTACTTAAGGGCAGGAAAAAAGATGGATATTGCTAGATCTGAGATGGATCAGCTTTTCTACGATTATGACCTCATACTATCACCAAGTTTACCAGGAGAGGCGCCCATAGGGTTGACCGAGGTGCGAACGGCTACCTTTGCCAGACTCTGGACACAAATGTACACGCCTTCAATTAATTTTCCATTGTTTGAGGGGCCGAATGAGATGCCACTTTGTTTTCAGGTAGTTGGTCGGCGTGACACCGATGATGATACATTAGCGAATGCGAAATGGGTTGATGATCAATTGCGCTCTGAACTCGGTAATATACCGGTTAGGTGCTGACTATTCGAGCAGCCAATAGCAAACGTAGGCAGAGATTAAAGCAGGAACTGCACTATAGAGAGTGGCGATAATGGCTATCCTTGGGGCCATGGCTATGGCTGGAAATAAGGCGTCTCCATCGTTACTGATGGCGTTTCCTAATTCAGCAGAAAATGGCACTAGTCCGTTAAGATACATTGTCGTAATTACTATTTGTGGCCCGCAGCCGGGGATAAATCCTACGAGTATCGCAATAAGAGGAACTAACGGTGCCCAAACCTCAAACAGTAGCCTAAGGTCAATATCAGTAAAATAAATACCCAGTTCATAAATTAGATACGCAAATATTACCCATACTGTTACGAAGCATGTGTCTCCTGCTACACGGGCTGGAGCATCACCTAAGCGTCCAGAACTTGCTGATGCCCAGCTTATTGGTTTTTCCGGGTTTATGGGCAATTTATCTTTGGTTGGCGTAATGGTGCCCCAGAGTAAAAGTGAAGTGATGGCACCCCCAAGGCCCAACCATGCGGTGGTTTCGACTCCCATGAAGGTACCAAAAAGTGACGATGTATCTGTATTTAATGCAATAAATATTCCTAAAAAGAACCCTGGGATTAAGAATATAATCCAAATGAAACGCCAACCGCGGGAGGGTACACGTCTTATAGATAGCTTGGAAATGGGGTGATGTGGACCGGCTTGAAGAGCTAGTGATCCACCTCTATGAATGGCGTCAACGGAGTAACCAGAAATTATTCCGGCAACAAAGCCAATACCAAAGATTGCCAACCCTGCACTCGGAGCTTGTGCTAAAAGTAAAAAGGCTGCATCGCCCATTGTAGCAGTCAGGACAGAAACTACGGATCCAAAACTAATTCCGCCACGAATATATTGTGTGATAACAATAATGGCCCCTCCACAACCCGGAAGAGCGCCCAGTGCGGCAGCAATGGGGACCTGATAAAGTCTGTATTTTGAAAGTAGAGAGGTAACATCGATTTTGTACCAAGCCTCAATAAAATAAAATATTGCGAGTGTTGCAGCGACAAATACAGTCACTTGCAGAAAGGCATCCGAAAGGCTCTGAACCATAATTTTGGCAGCCTCAGTAGAAGTTGTGGCTAATAAAGCAAGTATAACTAGTATTGCTAATCGAACAGGTCCAAATTCAGAAGCCCATTTGGCAGTTTCTTCAAATCCTCGCCTTGCAACCATGCTGAGCGATGTCATTCCTTGATCCTATACCGCGCATTTATGACGTTTAGTCGTTTTCCCTATACATCGGTTCTTTAAACGTCAAAGTTAGCCATGGCTAAGAATAGTAGAGGCCACTAAGTCATTGTCAACTCCCTAATCTCTGAACTATGGTATTTAAATGACGGATTCGGACAGTGTTAAGAGTAAGTTAGGACCTCCACCTGAAGGAACGGGCGCTATATCGGCTTACATGACGCCTGACCGGCAAGCCAGCCATTTTAAACGGGCTCGACAGGCAAGGGAAATTGAGATTGTTGAGGATTACGTGGAACTGGTTGCAGACTTAATCGATGACCAAGGTGAAGCACGGGCGGTCGATATTGCAAAAAGACTCGGGGTTACGGGCGCAACCGTTAATAAAATGATTTCTCGCCTCAAACAAATGGGTCTGGTTAATGCTGAACCATATCGCTCAATATTTCTTACAAAAGAGGGTCGCAAGATGGCGGAGGCTTCCCGCACCCGTCATCATATAGTTGTTGCCTTTCTGCGGGCGGTGGGGGTGGATGAGGCTACTGCTTGGGCTGATGCGGAGGGCATGGAGCACCGTTGTAGTCCCGGGACCCTTGAAGCGTTTTCTAAATTTGTCAAAAAGCAAAAAATTAAGAAATTTTAGTCAATTTATTGTGGTTTAATTTACCGTTATGAAATATTGCCAGGGCCCGGATGCCAAAACTAAAATTCCCAACTTTGCCGTGCCTCCTAAGGCCTGTGATGCGCACTGTCATGTCTTCGGCCCTGCAAATCAATTCCCATTCTTTCCTGGTAGGACCTACACTCCGCCCGATGCTTCATACGACTCCATGCAGGTTCTCCAAAAAATTTTAGGTATAGAGAGAGCGGTAATCGTCCAGGCAACTTGCCACGGGACTGACAATTCGGCGGCATTGGACGCAATTAAACGTTCTAAAGGACGTTATCGCGGTGTAGCAATCGTGGATGAAGGTTTTAGTGATCACGATTTTATGAAACTTCATGAGGGTGGTATAAGGGGTGTAAGGTTTTCCTTTGCACGGCATATTGGCAATGCTCCCGACTTTAGGACCGTTCGAAAAATTGGAAATCGTATCGCATCGCTTGGTTGGCATATCGTTATTTATATGGAGGCCTTGGATATTGTTGAATATTCCAAAACGTTAGCGGACTTGCCGCTACCTGTAGTCATTGACCATATGGGTCGTGTAAAAACGAAACACGGTATTGGACAGGAGCCATTTCAACTACTCTTGAACCTGTTAAGGGAAAAAGAGGATTTCTGGGTAAAAATTTGTGGGGCAGAGAGAATATCTTCACAGGGGCCGCCCTTCCAAGATGCGATACCTTTTGCGCAGGCTTGCATTGCTGCTGCACCGGGTAGAGTTTTGTGGGGGACAGATTGGCCTCATCCAAATATTGAAGGTTATATGCCTAACGACGGCGACCTTTTGGATTTGTTGGCTTCACATGCGCCTGATGAAAAAACTCGCCACAAAATTTTAGTGGATAATCCAGCCCGTTTATACGGGTTTAACGACTAGTTAAACTCACTCGTCTTTGAAATTAATTATTTTTTTGGTGTATGGGTTGGATTGCTTGACCGCTTTTGTGTCATTAGAATAGGGAACGATAAATATATTTCTAGGTGAGACAGATGGTAGACAAATTGAGACTTAATGGAGTAATTGGCGCTCTAGCTGCAGGCAAGCCTGCCTTTACGGCATTTTCTACTCCGGATGTTCCTTCAGCAATCGCTTATAGTACTAATACCGGTTATGACGGTATAGTCTTTGAAATGGAACATAATCCGTGGGATGGTCCTGTTTTACGTGATTGTTTACAATATATGTTGAACCGATCCCAGATAGCCAAGTCGGGTTCCTTAGCACCTGAAGTAACACCCCTCGTCAGAGTGCCGCCCAATGGCAATGAAATGGCTCAGTGGCAAGCTAAACAGGCACTAGATCTTGGCGTATACGGGGTTGTTTGGCCCCATATAAGCTCCGTTGAAGAAGCCTACAATGCAGTAGCTGCTTGTCGCTATCCTCGCATGAGTGATGCACCGTTATATGAGCCAGCCGGAATTAGGGGAGATGGCCCGACGACAGCAACTCGTTATTGGGGGTTGAGCCAGCAAGAATATTATCAAAAAGCGGATGTGTGGCCGCTGGCAAAAGACGGAGAATTATTAGTTGTGCTTATGATTGAGGATACCAAAGGTATGGCAGCCTTATCAGATATTTTAAAAAATGTTCCAGGCGTAGGAGCGGTCCTCATTGGTGAGGGTGATTTGAGCCAGGAACTTGGCTATCCCCGACAGTACGAACATCCAGTAGTACTTGAAGCGATGGCCGAGATAGTTAATACGTGCAGGGAAAATAATGTTGCGGTAGGTCATCCCCACGTTAACGCTGTAAATGTGGGAAGAATTATAGAGGAAGGATATACCTTTTTAATGGCGGCACCGGTTCGTTCTACGCCCGGACTTGATAAGGGTTTAGAACTATCTGGACGCTCCGAGGGAGATGATAATAAGCCAACTGATCCCGCACCTTCCTACTAGGTTGAAATTGCTGCCGAAGTTCGCTTTGGCGCGGTTTTTGGTAATAAAGACAGGAGATAAATAATGATCATTGATTGTCACGGCCACTATACCACAGAGCCTGATGCTCTTACAGATTATCGTAAGGGACAACTTGCCGGGGTTGATAAAGATCCAAATTTTGTTCCGTCTGAAGCAGACTTCACATGTAGTGATGATGAAATGCGTGAACGACTTGAACCGGCACAAATTAGGCTACAGCGTGAACGCGGTTCTGACGTGACAATTTTTTCACCTCGTGCTGTAGGTATGGGTCATCATTTGGGGACAGAGAAAACTAGTGAGTACTGGGCCAAAATTTGTAACAATATGGTCAGAAGAGCTTGCGATCTTTACCCTGAAAATTTTGTACCTGTATGCCAATTACCCCAATACCCGGGAATTGAGCCTAAGAAAAGCGTTCCGGAATTGAAGCGTTGTGTTAATGAGATGGGTTTTATTGGACTCAATCTAAATCCCGATCCATCAGGAGCGATGTGGACAGATCCTCCAATCACGGATAAGTGGTGGTACCCGATATACGAAGCGATGGTGGAGCTAGATGTCCCCGCAATGTTGCACGTTAGTGGGTCATGCAACCCTAATTTTCATCATACGGGATCCCATTATTTATGTGGTGATACAACAGTTTTTATGCAGCTGCTAATGTCAGACTTGTTCAAGGAATTTCCAACTCTAAAGTTTATAATTCCTCATGGAGGCGGCGCTGTACCCTATCATTGGGGTCGCTTCCGTGGCTTGGCACAGGACATGGGACGCCCGATATTGGACGAATTACTGTTAAAAAATGTGTTTTTTGATACCTGTGTATATCATCAGGCAGGAATTGATTGCTTGCTTAAGGTGGTGCCCATCAAGAATATTCTGTTTGCTTCAGAAATGGTAGGAGCTGTTCGTGGAGTTGATCCTGAAACTGGTTTCAATTATGACGACACAAAAAGATATATTGATGCAGCGGATATTACAGAAGCCGAGAAAACCCAAATTTTTTCAGAAAATGCATTCAATGTATTTTCAAGACTAAAAGCAGCAATGGCTAGCGGAAATTAAGAAAATAAAAAGTTATATTAAAATTACTTTATTTAAAAGAAGGTCCCTTTTAAGACTTATATTTTTAATTATTATTTTATTTTTAAATTTCTTTTCCACAAGTTTTCCACAGGGAAAGTGGCAGTTTTCCACAGGCTATAAATGATTTGGTATGCTAAGATCCACCTATTTATGCACAAAATATAGTAGGTGTGTGGGTTAAAGCCACTAATTATTGTTGACGTGATGACTTTCCTTAGGGCAAACTTATTAATATTCCGTCATGTAAAGGGAAAGAAGGCTTAACGTTCCATCGGCTTTTTATTGAGATTAGAGAGGTTGGTCGTATAGTTCGATTTGGGTCTTCTAAGCAACTAGAACATTTAGCGGATTTGAGAAGTGTCGTCGCCCTGACAATTCAAAAATGGGATCGGAAGGCGCTGTGTTAGTAGTGTATAGGGAGGTCTAGGTGTGCTTGATATTGTTAATGGGGATGTGACACCTGAAGTCTTTCAGACCGAACGTGGTATTCGCGTCTTAATAGATAAACATCGCGATGAATCTCTAACTGAGTTTGGGAAGGAAACGTTGTCAGATAGGTATTTGATGCCAGATGAAGGTTATCAGGACCTATTCGCGCGTGTTGCTGCCCATTATGCAGATGATACGGAGCA
>DEBE01000088.1:6603-7130 GCA_002348425.1 Alphaproteobacteria bacterium UBA2964
TCTAATGGCGGCACCAAGCGCGGATTACCTATCTCTTGCTTTCTCAATGAAGCAGATGACAGCCTTCAGGGTATTGTTGGTCTCTGGAATGAAAATGTTTGGTTAGCTGCAAAGGGCGGAGGTATTGGTAGTTATTGGGGCAATTTACGTTCTATAGGGGAGAAAGTTGGGGCAAATGGAAAAACCTCAGGTATAATTCCCTTTATTCGCGTCATGGACTCTCTCACGCTCGCCATTAGTCAGGGTTCACTTAGGCGAGGTTCTGCAGCTATTTATTTGCCTATCGATCATCCAGAGATTGAAGAATTTATAGAGTTGCGTCGCCCTACAGGCGGGGACCCAAATCGTAAGGCGCTTAATCTGCATCACGGTATTCTTTTGACGGATGAATTCATGCGGTTGGTCGAAGAAGATGGTGAAATGCCATTAAGAAGCCCCAAAGATCGTCATGTTGTTCGCACAGTTTCTGCCCGTTCTCTATGGATCCGTTTACTAACAGCTCGCGTAGAAACAGGTGAACCTTATTT
>DEBE01000210.1 GCA_002348425.1 Alphaproteobacteria bacterium UBA2964
GCGTGCGGAATATCGCTGGCATAAACCCAACAATCTGTTCCATATTTATTTATCATATATGGAAGCAAATCATCATCCACTTCGAAACCGATAAATATACGACCAGCTTTGATATACTCTTCTGGGGTCATTTTAGGCAAACCACGCTCTATAATCGGCATATGCTCGGCGCGAAGTGCATCGTGTTTAATTCGTTCACGAATTGTATCCAAGGTAAAGTCCATTACTTCGATAGCAAAATCGACCCAAGTGCATCCTGTTTCCAAAAATGAAACTGTTACATCAGGGTAACGATCAAGAATCCCAGAACTGCAAATTGTCTTAAAACCACGCACGACTGACATTAAAAATTGATCAGCCGCGACACTTGGATAATCTTCCCAGGCTTTTAAGGCCCCAGTTCCCGGGTGCACATTCACAGGCATACCAATATCGTTCGCTGTTTGCCAAATCACTTCGAAGTCCGGGTGATCTAAGCCTTTCTCATTATACTCACCGAGCACCATCACACCAACCGAACCCATTTTCTTAGTCCGCATCATCTCACGCGCCGCTTCTTCCGGGTCGCTCGGGCAAATGACAGTCACCCATTTTAAACGATCCGGCGCTTGGCTAGAAATGTCACAAACCCAATTGTTATAAGCCCGTGTAAGGGCTTGATTAAGCTTGGGATCCTTGGCAATTGGCCATTGCAAAAGCAAGGTAGGATAATTTACTGAGATAAGTGTGTCTTCCTCGTCCATGACCTGAAGGCGGTCGGCGGCACTATGGAATTCGCCGCTTTCATGAGAACCTCGCCACTTTGACATTTTTTCATATTCCAGTGACACCACTCCATTCTTGCTGGAGGGTGAACCACCTATTCTAAATAATTCCCCTTCAATGTTCCATTTATAATCTCGCTCGTTCTCACCCGTTTCAACCACCACTGGTCTACGGTCACGGAATTCGGGCTCAAGGTATTTATCAGAGAATGTCTCTTCCCATTCTTCGACATGCCCGTCGCCATCATAAGCATTAATATTACTATCCATCGTAAAGCTCCCCAGCTCTTATTACGGTTAAACCAATTGTCTGTATTGTGTCTTCAAATAATGTTCTTTGTCTACCTTCAAACATAATCAGCACTTTGATGTCTCGGCTGATTTGCTATAAGAAAATACATCAAAACTGAATTAAATCTGGGGAAAACCAAATGCCAAAATTAATAGTACCTACCCGCAGCTATGGCCTGATGCGCGAAATGAAGACAAAAAACATCATAAACGATGGGTTGGAGCTCCAATTTCCTGAGGCTGAAAATATTTTAGTCTGGGCAAGAAAAATGGTTCGTGAGTTGGCATATGACATTTGTGAAATGCCCTTTACAACCTACCTTGCCGCAAAATCGGTTGGCAAAAAATTTACCGCATTACCACTATTTATTACTCGAAATTTTCATCATCAAGCGATACATGTAAATACCGAGAGCGGGCTTAATGATCCCAAGGAAATGGAAGGAAAAACTGCCGGAATTGTTCGTGGCTACACCGTTACGACCGGAGTTTGGGCTAGATACGTCCTGAGTTCTGAATATGAGGTTGAACTCAACAAGGTTCATTGGACATGTACTGACGATGAACACGTCGCTGAATTCAACCTTCCATCATTCGCTGACTATGCCTCCATGGGAAAAAATTTTAAAGAATTGTTTGCAAGCAACAACATTGTCGCGGCCGTCGGGACATTACCTGAGCCTGTGAACAACGTTCAGCCCTTAATAGGTAACCCAAAAGAGGCGGGATTTGCTTCATATCGTAGTTCGGGTGTTTACCCGGTCAATCATGGGATTGTCGTCAAAGATGAATTGCTCGAAAAATATCCGGGTTTAGCTGTTGATTTATTTCATGCCTTGAAATCATCTAAAGATAAATATTTATCTTCAATCAACAAAGAAGGGAATCTTACCGCGGAAGACCAACTGACTGTTGAACTAGAGAGAGGCGTTGCGGGTGATCCATTCCCATACGGCATAGAGCCAAACCGTCTTGCTTTGGAGGCATTGACACAAACAGCGTATGATCAATTAATAACACCAAGGAAATTCAGTGTCGAAGAACTTTTCGCTGAAGGTACCCACGACCTTGTTGGATAGTTAACAAAGTTTAAAAGAGAGAAACATTATGGCTGATGGTATTAATCCCCAAGTACGCCCATTCTATTCATGCACCGACGCTTTTTCAAACGGCAGTGATACTCCTCGTGATCTTCTTGAGAGATGTATTGACGTGATTGAAAACCACGAAAAAACGATCGGAGCTTTTGTTGTAACCAACCTTGAAGGGGCGCGTGCTGCCGCGGATCAATCGACGACACGTTGGCGAGAGGGAAAAGAATTTTCTCGAATTGATGGAATGCCCGTTGGCATAAAAGATGTTATGGAGACTGCCGACATGGTTACAGAACAGGGCTCTCCACTCTTCGAAGGCTGGAAAATGGGTCGCGATTGTGCGGCAGTCGCTGCCTTAAGAGAGGGTGGCGCAACCATAGTCGGCAAGACAGTCACAACAGAATTTGCCGCCACCACGCCAAGGGGGACAAAAAACCCTCACGACCCGGACAGAACGCCGGGAGGCTCCAGCAGTGGGTCTGCTGCAGCCGTTGGTTGCGGTATGCTAGCGGGTGCGACGGCATCACAGGTTATCGGATCAACAATACGTCCTGCAAGTTATTGCGGAGCGTTTGGCTTTAAGCCTAGCGTCGGTGGAATATGCCGGGGCGGCAGTTTTGACGATTTTAGTCAAAGTTGTACTGGTGCTATAGCCGCTTCGTTAACCGATACATGGAGAATGGCTCGAGAAATGTCTTCACGTGCTGGGGGCGATCCAGGCTACACCGGACTGATGGGTCCTATGGACCTTCCCGAGAATTTAAAGCCTCAAAAAATTGCTATTTTAAAAACGGCAGGCTGGGAAACTGCTACAGATGACGCGAAGGCACAGCTACAAATGGCAGTAGATCTTTTTGGGAATGCTGGGATCAAGCTAATTGACGCAGATAATAACCAAACAGTTGCCGACGTCGAAGAAGCCATTTCGGATGCCAATCCATTATCCCGTGATATCAATGCCTGGGAAGGGCGATGGCCGTTAAATACATACCACCGAGACCTCGATTCCAGTAAATTGAGTGAAAGCTCGCTCGATCGCCTTAAGCAAGCGAATAAGATGACGCAGGAACAATATTGCGACTTGTTAACACGTCGGACAGAAATTCGTAGGAGGCACGCAGCTCTGGCTGAACATTGTGACTTTGCTGTTACCCTGGCTGCACCCGGTGCCGCACCAGAAGGTTTAAAGTGGACGGGAGATCCAAATTTTACTGTTTGCACTTCTCTGCTCGGTGTTCCAGCTTTGTCGATGCCAATCTTGAAAACTGAAAACCTGCCACTGGGTCTGCAAATCATTGGGTTCAGAGATAAAGATGCAGAAATGTTCTCCTTTGCGCGCGCGCTTCTTGGCCTTTTTGAAAACTAGGAGGCAAAGCCGATGCAAGGAGAAAATATTCGGTATACCACTCGTAATAACGAAAATTTTGATGGCTATTTAACAAGGCCAAATGGCGAAGGGCCATTCCCTGGTATTTTATGGATAACTGCGATTTCTGGTGCTGATGACACTATGAAAATATTGGCTGATGAATGGGCAGACGATGGTTTTGTTGTTTCGATGCCAGATATTTTTTGGCGGCAATACCCAGGACCCACTTCAGACCGCGAGATCGCCCAGAAACGCTACGCAGAATTTGATGCCGAACAGGGCATGCTTGATATTGAAGATGTTATAAATGATCTGAAGAGACGGCAGATATGCAATGGTAAGGTCGGTGTTCTTGGTTTTTGTTTTGGAGGACGTTATGCACACCTTTCAGCCGCTAGATTGGGAGTGGATGGTGCTGCTTCATTTCATGGCACAAAGATAGGTCTGCATTTGGATGAAACTAAAAACATTAGATGCCCGGTCAGCTATCATTTCGGCGACAGTGATGCATCTATTCCTATGGAAGAGGTTGACGCAATAAGACACTCTTATGCAAATCACCCGGGTGCCGAAATTAGTGTTTATGAAGGTCAGTCACACAATTTTTCAACTCCGGGAAAGCCTACCTACAATTCAGAAGTTGCGAGAATTTCGCGTGATGCCGTCCTGCGGTGCTTTAAAAATATGTAGGCTAGATCCAACCAAGTCCTTCGCTGCCCACCCAAAGCAATCGAAGACCAAGCAGAGTTAATAATATTTTAAACACAGTGCGGAAAATTTTCTCCTGCATTTGGTGGAGCATTTTTTCTCCTAACCAGTTACCGAGGGTCGCACCCGCAACCATGGAAATTATTAATGGTATATAAGCAGTCAGGGCGACACCTAGAATACCAAAAGCCACGATTTTTGTTATATGACTACAAATCATTAAAGCCCCCATTGTCCCAACATGATTTCGCCTATCCGGTGAAGCTCCAGCAACAAAGGAGGCTAATAACGAGCCAGTCGCACTAACAAAAATTCCTAAAAAGGTAATTACAAACCCAACCACAGCAAATCGTTTTGCTTCGTCGCTCAAACTCGTAAGTTTGGGTAACCAAGTTAACACTAGTATGAAAAATCCGATGATTCCTTGAAGTATAGCGGCAGGAAGCGCCACAAATATTTGGGCGCCTAGCGCTGCCCCGATAATTGAGCCTCCCAAGAAAGGGATGACCGTTTGCATCAAAATATAGCGCCAGAATAAAGCGGCGACGTGCACAGAAGCTAAAAGCATTATTACTGTATGCAGTGGTAGCAACGTAGCCGGCTCAAAAAAGAACGCCATGAGGGCTAGCAACAACAATCCACCCGCTGTCCCCGTTACTACCGCCACGATAGAGGTGAAACATGCGGCTATGGACAGCCCAAAGAAAATCCAAGCATCAACACCCGGAACGCCCAGAAAAGGTACCTCTATCACTTTTAAATATCTTCCGTTTCTAATGTTCTAAAGTACTAGCGCTAAAACGCCCTTTAATTTACACTCTAACGAGAGTCAAACCTAGCTCGTGTGATTCCGAACCTATTGATACGTTAAAAATTATGCTGCTTTAAAGGACAAATAATGAATAAATTCACTATCCAACCACACGGAAGACTCAATGACTGGGTTGCAGATGAAAAAGGTTATTTTGCTGAGGAAGGGTTGGATTATTTTCTAAACGTTGAGGCGAGTTATAAGACGGTAGAAATGCTTCCCGAGGCAAAGTCGAAATCCTTGATCAAGGATAACCTGCACGGTGCCTTTGAACGTTATGCCGAGGGTGGAGGACGAAAGGGAACTGCGGAAAACGCAGGAGACGTAAGCTGCGCATGTCATTGGACGGTAAACCAGTCAGCCAAACTTGAAACAGGCATCATGTATGGCAAGGCTTACAGTATTTGTGAGGCTGCAATAGTCGTTCCGGGTGACTCCGATGTAAAAACACCCGAACAACTAAAAAATATCGATGTCGCAGTAGGTTATCATTCAGGAAGCCATTATTCTGCGCAGCAGGCGCTTGAAGTATTCCTGAGACCTGAGGAGATAAAATTGAAATTCGTCGGGACTAGCTGGTCGCGCGTTGATGCCGCTTTAGCTAACCAGATACCGGCCTTGAATGTATGGGGGCCTCAACTCTACCTAATGGAGCAAAAAGGTTTCAGGCGCGTTCTACCGACAACATTTATTATGGCTTTTATGTTCACCAAAGAAGCCGACCCGGAGGATGTTGAAAAATACATGCGAGGCCTGATACGAGCGCAAACCGATATAGACTCGGAGCCGGAAAAATACAAAAAGTTCTTTTTAACTGAAATTCCCGATCGTTATTTGGACGAGGCTGATGTAAGACTTTTTGGTAATGGAGAACGCGTTGTGCCACAGTACTATACGAAGGATATGTTTGAACGCACTCAGAAATGGATGCACGAGCGAGATCTCTTTGACGTTGGTATCGAAGAAGGGATACCATATAAACTAGCGGTCCATAATTAATGCCTAAACGTCGTTGGTTGAGACGAATAATTAAATAAATATAAAAGAATTTGTAAAATGATAGCACCCGATCGGCAACTATGGTCCAAGCTGGTATTTGATAAACTAGTTGAAGCTGACGTTTCACTGTTTAGTTATATTCCTGATTTCGGTAACACCGATATTATAAAAATGGCAGAAAAACATAATAAAACTCAGGCCGTATTATTGACGAGCGAAGAGGAAGGTGTCGCGATATGTGCTGGAGCCGACCTTGTTGGAAAACGAGGCGTAGTCTGCATGCAATCGTCAGGGGTAGGAAATTGTCCGAATTTTTTAAGCCTGATAAAAGGTGGAAAATTTCCTATGCTGCTCATCGTTACCATGCGAGGAGACTATGGGGAAGAAAACCACTGGCAATATCCTATGGGTCAGGCTGTGAAACCCATCCTTGAGGCGATGGGGATACTAGTTATTCAAGTAGACCGAGAGGATGAACTTGAGCACGCTATTGAAGCCTCAATCTCAGCCGCTTTTACGGCTGGCGAGGGAGTAGCGCTTGTCCTCTCTCAAAAATTTCTTGGGGCAAAGGCTTTCTAATATGGCTACAATTGATCGGCAATTACTACTCCCCAAACTCATACCTAATCCGGAACAATATTTAATGATTGCGGGGTTGGCGGGAGCATCAAAAGATGCTGCCGGTTTCACTAAAGACGGAGCAAACCTGTTTACTATGGCCGGAACCATGGGTGCTTCTGTTTCTATGGGTTTAGGTGTCGCATTGTCAAAACCAAAACAACCAGTAATCTCCATTGCCGGTGATGGAGAGTTGATAATGGGTATTGGGTCACTTCTGACTGTAGCTTCGATGTCCCCAGATAACTTTACAATTATTTGCATAGATAACGGGATGCATGCAGAAACAGGAGGCCAATTGGGACACACTTCTCGGTGCACCGATCTTGCTATCATGGCCAAAGGAGCAGGTATAGCATCCGTGATGACGATCGAGGCACCTGAGCAAATCAAGAATGGAACAAAGTTTATTATTGATGCGCCCGGACCCCGTTTCCTCTGGGCACGTGTAAATGATGGACCACCGACACCGTTTAAACGCGATTTCAAC
>DEBE01000013.1:0-422 GCA_002348425.1 Alphaproteobacteria bacterium UBA2964
GGAGCAATTAGGCTAGACTTCCTATACTAGCTAAGTTTCTTTAGAGGTTAATGCCTAATGAGTTTACGGTGTCCTGATGGAGAGAAGTGATGTCAATGACTATATCCCCCTATCCCAAGGCCCTTGGCGCCGAGATAACAGGCGTAAGGCTTTCCTCGTCCTGTGATGACGAGCTTATCGCGGCAATCAAGTCTGCTTTGCATGAGCATTTGGTATTGGTATTTCGTGATCAGAGTTTGGAACCGGGAGAACAGGTCGCGTTTAGTGAACGCTTTGGAAAATTAGTTGTACGTATATCTGGCGAGTTTTTACATCCTGAATATCCGCCAGTTCTCATACTCTCCAACCGTATCATTGATGGTAAAGCAGAAGGGGCGACGGATGCTTATGCTGGGTCGCACTGGCACTCCGATCTAACTTAC
>DEBE01000013.1:518-679 GCA_002348425.1 Alphaproteobacteria bacterium UBA2964
AGAAGATATCAAAATGCGAATTGGTAATCTTAAGGCGATCCATATTCGTGATCGCCGCAAAAACCCGCGCGCCGGAATATCTGACACATTCGACCGTGACGTGAATGAGTATTACGACATTAAAGTACCGGACTCCATTCACCCCATGGTTCGAACACATC
>DEBE01000013.1:737-1391 GCA_002348425.1 Alphaproteobacteria bacterium UBA2964
CACTGGCACTCCGATCTAACTTACGCAGAAAAACCGAGCTTTGGTTCGATGCTTCATGCGATAGAGGTAGCGAAAGAAGGTGGGGATACTGCTTGGGCGAATATGTATGCTGCTTATGCTGCATTGCCAGAAGATATCAAAATGCGAATTGGCAATCTTAAGGCGATCCACATTCGTGATCGCCGTAAAAACCCGCGCGCCGGTATATCTGATACATTCGACCGTGATGTGAATGAGTATTACGACATCAAAGTACCGGACTCCCTTCACCCCATGGTTCGAACACATCCCATAACAGGACAGAAATCGCTTTATGTCTCGCCACGCTTCACTGTAGCCATCGATGGTATTGATAATATCGAAGGACAACGTCTTTTGGATGAATTATTTGAACATCAGAAAAAACCCGAATTTATTTACCAACATAAATGGGAGGTAGGTGACCTAGTATTTTGGGATAACAGTGCCACTATTCACTTGGCCTGTGGTGGTTTGAAACCTTATGACATTCGGAAATTACATCGTACATCCATTGCAGGGAGCATACCCTACTAAACAAATTTTTCTTAAGGTAGACCATTTTTGAAAACCAATTAAGATTACGTTAAAATTTGGGTTTAATTTAGATGATGGGAGACCAATCATGTCCGTCTA
>DEBE01000013.1:1780-8677 GCA_002348425.1 Alphaproteobacteria bacterium UBA2964
GATAATTGGGATTATATCAACGGTGCTGCAGAAACAGAAACGAGCCTGCGTCGAAACAGGATGTCTATTGATAGTCTTGCCTTTCGTCCTCGCGTTTGTCGTGACGTCAGGGAAATTGATACAAGTGTAGACTTTTTGGGCGATAAAGTTCGCATCCCGGTGCTAATGGCCCCGATGGGTAGTATTCACAAATGGACACCAAACGGTGCAAAGGATGTTGATACCGCAGCGGAAGAATTTGGTACAATAAATTTTATTAGTACAGTTACACAACCAAGCCTTGAAGAGATTGCAGAAAATAGTCCCCACCCGAAATCATTTCAGATTTATGTGCGTGGTGATGATGATTGGATTAAGGCGCTTGCGAGAAGGGCCGTTGATGCTGGTTATAAATCTATCACACTGACAGTGGATTCTTCCTTTTATGGAAACCGAGAACGTTTAAGTCCCACGCAACTTGCCCTACGAAATGTTCCGGAACGAGATTTTCAAAAAGGTATTACTTGGGATACCGTGAAGCTCGTTCAGGACACAATTGGAGATGTACCCTTCATAGTAAAGGGCATCATGACAGCTGAAGATGCAACGATTGCTGTGGAGCATAAAGTTGATTGTGTTTATATTTCCAATCATGGTGGTCGTCAATTGGATCACGTTTATGGAAACATTGATACGCTTCCAGAAATTGTAGATGCCGTTGATGGCAGGTGTCAGGTAATAATAGATGGAGGCTTTACGAGGGCTGGCGATATGTTAAAGGCAATCGCACTTGGTGCCGATGCTGTTGCGATTGGTCGTTTACAGGCATGGGCGCTTGGGGCAGGTAATGCGGAGGGGTTGGTTAAATGTTTGGAACTGCTGGAAATTGAGATTGAGAGAACAATGGGTCTTTTGGGGGTAACGAGCCTAGACCAGTTAAATCCTTCTTACGTTGGGCCAGCAATGCCAGTAAGGTTACCGCATGAGCATAGCGCGTTTCCACACCTTCCAGATGACAGAATAGCTTAGAGTGGATAAAAATATTTTTTGAATTGAACCTGCAGGGGGACTAAATCATGGAACTACCTAGTAGCGATAAATTCTACTCGATGAGTGTCGAGTCAATGGATACTAGCAAGCTTCTGAAGAATGCTGCGCGGCAACGGGATGCAAGGAAGTTTGATACATTTCCAATCATTGATTGTGATTCACATCATTACGAAAGTGAATCGGCCGCGGAGATTATAGACTACCTGGATGACCCGGTCATAAAGCAATTAGCCGAAAGTGAAAAAGCACGGGGAAAGCCTGCTGGGATTTTTGGTGGCGGACGGATTGGATACCAAGATCGTGGCGGAAGAATTACAAGATATCCTTTACGGCGCACGGAGCTAACACCCGGAGACGGACAACATCGTAATGCCCATATCACCCATCGCTGGATGGACGCCATGGGTGTTGATTATACTTGCTTATTTCCAGGCCCTATGTTGGGGCTTGGGCTGCACCCTGAAGCGGAAATCGAATACCGTCTTGCTAAGGCCTATAACCGATGGCTTGTCGAGACGGTACTGCCAAATTCTCCGCGGATAAAAGCACTAATTTGTCTACCTTTTAATCACCACCGGGGCTCCTATGAAATTATTGAAGAATTTGGAGGGCATAAAGATGTCGCTGGTTTTTGTGTCGCATCAGTGCGTGATACGGCGGTGCATTCAGACGATTTGATGAAGTGTTACTCGCTGATGGAAGAAATTGGTAAGCCGCTATCCTTCCATTCAGGAACCAATTGGAGTGGCTCTCATCTAAGACATTCCAGCCGATTTATTGCTGTTCATTCCTTGTCTTTTCCGTGGTATGTGATGGTGCATGTCGCTAATTGGGTAACTAATGGGCTGAATGAACGATTCCCGAAATTAAAGGTAATATGGGCTGAAGGGGGACTTGCCTGGATACCTTTCTTGATGCAGCGCCTCGATCATGAATATATGATGCGGACATCTGAGGCGGCGGGCCTAAAAAAACTGCCATCTGAATATATGAAAGATATGTATTACAGTTCTCAACCCTGTGAAGCGATGCACCCGGAACAACTTGAGCATACCTTTGAATTAATAGATGCCGAAAATACACTCCTCTACGCTTCAGATTATCCCCACTGGGATATGGATGTGCCGAGTGTCATTTATGATCTTCCGTTCCTAGATGAAAAGCAAAAACGAAAGATTCTAGCTGAAAACTCAGCGGATGTTTTTGGTATTGATTACAGTGATCGGTACCCTGATTACAAACGTTTATAGATTTTCAAAATAAAAAAAAGGGGTGCTTCTTAGCACCCCTTTTTCTAGACCCTATGTCTCTGATTTATTTAAAACCGGCTAACGCTCGGATTTTTTTAACTAATTTTGGGTCGGCGGATAGCGCTTGATTAACAGCGTTTTGAACAAATTCGCCGCTCGCTCCATCAACCATACTGTGTTTTTTGTAAGCATCTTTAATAAACGCTTTGTCCTTTAGCATTTTACTGAAAGCGGTTCTAAGTGCTTTTACTCTTGCTTGAGGCACTCCTGGTGGTACTGATAAACCCCACCCAACTGGTGAACCTAGCTCGAGTAATGTTGCCATTTTACGTTCTTCCTCGTTACGTGCAAAATCGAGTAACAATGGAGTGTTAGGCAGATCTGGCGCTTTCTTCAAACCAGTCTGCAATATTATGTCGACCTTTTTATCCCGAAGCCACTGGGGTTTTTTTGCTTTGAGGCTGAACCATGCACCAATTCGAGCATGTACTTCGCCGCTTTCCATCGCCTTATACATATTGGCCGCACCGCGATAACCTTTAACCAGCTTAAGTTTCATTCCGGCCCATTTACGAAGCGCGGCTCCTTCCAAGTAGGAATGCGAGGATACACCGGAATTAGCCAGAATGACTTCCTTTTTTAGAGCATCCTGCCATTTCCGAATGCCCCGTTTGTGCCAAACCATAAACACGGCCGAGTAGGGCATCATGCGACCCAGATAGTTAAACTTTGCAGCGTTATATTTGAGCTTCTTCGGCCGTAACACTTGAGCAACTGCGGTATCCTTAGAAAGTTCAGCCATATAACTGCCGTCTTTAGGCGCGGCTGTATACATATAGTTTGCAGCCTTACTGCCGCCAGCACCCGACCGGTGTGTGACAATGATATTTGGGTTTCCGGGAATATGTTTTCCTATATGTCGTGACATGATACGGGCATTAAGGCCATACATGCCACCTGCACCAAATGCCACAACTAAAGTTACTGTTTTTCCCCTGTAAAAGTCGGCAACGGCATCAGCTTTAGCAAGAGACAGCATCATAGATGATGCACCAATAATGCACATTAACAGAGAAACCATGGTTTTTACTCTTATCATTACTTACTCCCTGTTTTTTATAAAAATCAAATAACCTTATTTTTTTTACAGATTTAAGAACATTAATGCAGGCATTGCAAATACTTATGATAGAGATCTTTTTGTTTTAATTATTTTCGGGCAACCAATTTTGGTTTGATAGGTTTAATTCTATTTGGCTCTGTCATACTGAGGTTACTGGGACGATTTCCGATATTGCGACTTATCTTTCCGTTTTTGCTTTTGGCTTTAATAGCCTGCCACTCGCGCCCGAAATTGACATTGTGGCCCTGAAAATTAGGCATTACATAGCGGGCAAACATTTCCATCGATCTTTCCCATTTAAACCGGTCGGTCCATTCCGGGCTGTGGAGCAGCATACCCCCAAACCCACCGGTTTCTTTTATTTTAGCTTCAATCCATCCAATTGCATCATCGGGTGTTCCGATAACCCAATCCCGGCGATCTGCACAACTCTCAGGTGTGAATTCAGAAAAGGGCTGTCCCTCATACTCAGCATAGTGACCTTGAAGCCCAATAGCGGAAAAATATTCGGCTTCACGCATGATACCCTCACGCACTTCATCCCACGCTTGTTCTCTTGTTTCAGCTAGATACATGTACGTGGCTATCCGCCAGTTGTCACGATTAGCAACTTTACCAGCTTCTCTAGCCCCTTTCTCAACTATCTCCCAATTTCTTCTAGCATCGGGGCGGTTTTTGCCCGTCGGAGAGAGCCAAATCATATCGTTTCGTCCAATCATTTCTAGATTAGCTGGAGTAGCGGCAGATGGCATTGCGATTGGTAAACGAGGCTTTTGGAATGACCTTAATTGCAGGTGCAAATCTTCAAATTCCCAAAATTCGCCTCTATGGCTGACAGGTTCCTCAGATTCTAACAAGCGAACGATGACATCGACAGCCTCATGTAACATCGGGACTAGTGCATCTTCTTCCATATTAAATAAAATTTTGTCTGTAACGAGGCTACAGGGCCCTACACCTAAAATAGCTCTGCCGTAAGTTAAATGATCAAGAAAAGCCATTCGCTCAGCTAGATAAAAGGGGTGATGAAAGGGAGCACTAAAAACTGAGGTGCCGAGGCGTATTCGTTGTGCCTTTGCGGCGGCCATGGATAGCGCCATTTCCGGAGCAGGCATTGTTTCCCAGCCACCTGAGTGATGTTCGCCAATAAAGGCTTCGTCAAAACCCAACTTATCAGCCAATTGAATCAGGTCAATATCTCGCTGAAATGCAAGAGCAGGATTTTCCTTAGGGTGATGACATGGCATCATAAAAAGAGAAAATTTCATTATTTTCATTCCCCGTCTGGGTAGCATAACCCCAGAACTAATTTGGTTGTATTCTGCACATTGGTAACAAGATATGCTACCCGGCATTGAATAAAGCAATTTTTCAGTATATTAGCTAAACGTCTTGCTAGGGGCAATTAATGGAAAAGAATAGGAAATTACAAATTGGGGTAATCGGACTTGGTACTATGGGCTCCGCTATTGTTGAGACTTTGGTACGAAATGAGTTTGTTGTAACAGCATTTGAGCCGGTATCGCCAAAGATTCTCTTGCCACCGATTGGCGCCAATCAAGCTCCGACGCTTCACTCGTTAGTTGCGAGATTAGACCCTCCGCGCAAGATACTATTGATGGTAACGGCTGGAAGTGGAGTAGATGAAATCATTAATCAGTTAACCGACTATCTCGAAAAAGGCGATATTATAATTGATGGAGGAAATTCACATTTTGCTGATACAGAACGGAGAGTATCAGCTTTAAAGAGTGCGGGGTTGGGTTATATTGGGGCTGGTATTTCCGGGGGTGAACAAGGCGCACGATCGGGGGCTTCTATTATGGTTGGAGGTACGAAGGAATGTTTTAAAGCCGTTAGAGAGTCCCTGGAAGCGATAGCGGCAGCAGACGATAAGAAAATATATTGTAAACATTTCGGCTCTGGGGGAGTAGGGCATTTTATCAAGATGGTTCACAATGGCATAGAATATGGTCTGCTTCAGGCAATTGGCGAGGCCTATCTTTTGCTAAGCCAAGGCTTGCGTCTAAATCATGTGGACTGTGCTTCTGTATTTGACGATTGGCAGCAGGGGGCATTGAATTCGTATTTGATTGGCATTACCGCTGAAATTTTAAAGAAAGAAGAAGAATCCGGTGACCATTTAATTGCATTTATTGACGATAGTGCAGATCAAACGGGGACGGGGCGCTGGATGGTTAATGAGGCTATGAACCTTGGGATTCCTGTACCGTCCATTTACGAGGCCGTTGCTGCACGCAGCTTGTCTGAAAACCAGAAGGAAAGGAGAGAAATAGTAAAAATAGGTTGGGAGGATTCTAGCAATCTGCACTCAACGATTGAAGAAATACAATGTGGTTTGATAGCTACGTTCTGGTGTTGTTTAGCTCAAGGTTTTGCAATGCTCTCTGCCGGGATGAAATCTTATGGATGGCCAAAAAAGGAGGACGAAATTGCCGAGGTTTGGCTACGTGGCTGTATAATTCGCTCTGGTTTTTTAAAAACAATTAACCAGAGCTATATCAAGAACCCTAATCTAAATCATTTATTTTCTTGTTCGGATATTGGCAATTATTTAAGCAAGGAATTGCAAGGATTACGAAACGCGGTTTCCAGTGCTATCCGGGCGGGTCTGCCAGTTCCAACAATGGCCTCAGCTATAAATTATGTTGATGCTCTTAAATCAGAAAGACTATGGACTGCCTTGATACAAGCTCAGCGAGATTATTTTGGTGCGCATACATATCGCCGAATAGATCGTGAGGGATCATTTCACACCCATTGGGCCGAAGGGAGGGGTTAGGTTCCCTCTGCAGCCGGCAAGGGGTCAACTCCCTTGATCATATCAGAAGCTTTTTCTGCGATCATTAAAACTGCGGCATTGATGTTCCCTGATACCAAATCTGGCATCGCAGCAGCATCGACGACGCGCAATCCTTCTACACCTCGAACTCTGAGCTCAGGGTCAAGAACTGCATCCTCATTGGTCCCCATTTGGCATGTGCAAGAAGGGTGGTGGGCAGTCACCGTAGTCTGACGGATCCAGTGATCAATTTGCTCATCGGTTTGAATATCCTGACCCGGAGCAACTTCTACTCCACGCCAATGATCTAGTGCAGGTTGGCTGATTATATCTCGGATACGCCTAACGCCTTCCCGCAAAACAGCAATGTCATTGGGGCTCGAAAAAAAGTTCTGAATTATACGTGGTTTATCTTTGGCGTTTGAGGATCGCAGGAGGACCTCACCACGACTTTCGGGGTGCAACAGGACTGGCCTCATGCCAAAACCATCAGTATAAGCTTTCTTTATTCCTGGAAACCATAAATGAGCGTGCGGTGCTGCGCCTCGAAACATTAACTGCATATTTGGGACAGCCAATTCCGGGCGGGTTTTTATAAAGCCGTGTAAGCCACCTGGAAGTACTGTCGCAGGTCCGTTCTTGAAAAAATAAGCTCGTAGCATGGCGATAGCCATTCGGTCAAAACGCATCAA
>DEBE01000164.1:0-4691 GCA_002348425.1 Alphaproteobacteria bacterium UBA2964
TGTTTCGTTAAATGCTTCTTCACCAACGACAACAACGACTAGCTTATCAGGGTGGGCTTTTTTTGCCCCCATGCCAGCCCCCACAGACCAGCCCATTGCACTTTCGACTCCAAAGCCCAAAAATGACCTTGGCGCAGTGGAAATATAGTGCTGTGAGGTCGTCCCTCGTACCGTTCCCGCATCATGCAATAGAATTGTTTTTTCCTTATCAAGCAAAGTAGATAATTCATACGTTACTCGGAACGGATTGATAGGAACTTCATCTGAATGCAATAGTGGTTCGCAAATTTCATCCCACTCGTCTTTGTATTCCTTAACTTTTTCAACTTTGACATCGATCACAGAATCATCAGCGTTGGAAATTTGGTCTTGAGCCTCCGATATTAATTGTTCCAAAATGATTTTACTATCACCCAAAATTCCTAAATCTGCCATTTGGTCCCGGTTGATTTCTTTTGGATCTATGTCAATTTGAATATGGGGAATATTTTCACTAGGCCTAACCTGTGTCGCATGTCTTTTAAATCCACATCCGATAGTCACGATCAAATCTGAAGTAGTGGCTACCTTGGTAGCCGGAAGGCTGCTATAGGAAGCCTTCGCAAATCCACCGATGCCTAACGACAGAGGGTGATCCTCAGGAAAAGCGCTCTTCCCATTTAAAGTTGTAGCAACCGGCAGGTTTAACAATTCGGACAATTTAACTAACTCATCCGTCGCTTCCGAAAATAAAATACCCGCACCAACATAAACATATGGACTCTTTGCCGATTTTATCATTTTAATCGCCGTTTTAATAGCTTCGGGGTCACCGCCACTTCGAATTCTTTTTTGCGAAGTAACCGGTATCCAGGACGGAGCTTCCACATCCATTTTTGCCACATCAAAGGGCATTCCGATCACCACCGGGCCCTGTCGTCCGGTGTACATTTGCATAAAGGCTCTTCTTAGTGTTCCCAAAGTTTGAGATGGGTGGCTAATAATTGTTGCCCACTTACTGACTGGGGAAAACATTTCTACAAATGGAATTTCTTTTGTTTGCCGACTGGCAATCTCCGTAGCGTTATTGTGGCCCGCTATAAAAAGAACTGGGATTGAATCTCCCCAACTATTTACAAGTCCACACATCAAATTTGCTGCTGCAGGACCTGAATCCGTAAATGCTACGGCGGGTTTCCCGGTTGCCCTGGCAAACCCATCGCAAATATCAAAAGCCACCCGCTCCTGGCGTGCATACATCAATTCTATTTCACTTCGGGCTGCTATTTGATCTAGAAACGGTCCGATTTGTTGGCCAGACATTCCTGCCGCCAGCGTCACCCCTTCACTCACGATATAATCTGCTATTAATTCTGCCACCTGCATTACCTAGTTTCCCCTACCCTAAAAGCGATCGGCAATTATAACCCTATTCATGTTTTCCAACTACCCACCCTTGGTCACCTAAATACTTTTCAGCTACCGACTTTGGATGTAATTCCAATTTAGTCGCCAAAGTATCGTTGACCCGGTTATAAAAGCCGAAAACGCCAATAACGGATAACAATTCAACAATTTGCTCGTCATCAAAAAATTGTCTCAATTGAACAAAGTCCTCATCAGTAACAGCATTAGGACTTTGGACAGCATTCTGGGCAAGTCTAAGGGCCGCCCTTTCAGCTTCACAAAATAATTCACTGGTTTCATAATTCCATATTTGATCTTCTTTTTCGGGGAGGATGCCCATATCAATTGCAAATCCGGCATTATGCGCCGCGCAGTAATTACAACCGGCAGAAAGACTAGATACCTGCGCCACCATGTTTTTGAGCTCTTTTGAAACTCTGCCTTCTGCAATTGTAACCCGCCGCAACTCTCTTAAAGCTTTGAGAATCGTAGGCTTACGAGCTAACACTCGAAGTAAATTTGGTACCTCTCGTCCTCTATCTTCTGCATCTATAAATAAATCCTCAAATTCAGGCATTTCTTCACGATCTAATGGACGTATTCTAGTCATAGAGAAACTCCGATAATTGAAAATACGTAAAAAAGGAGTTACTAAAGTATTTACTAACTCCTAATTGTTTTATGATTCAGCTTCTATTGTATTGGCGAGAACGGAGCCGAATAAAGGATCTTATTTTCCTGTTGTATAAGCTCATCCCCGCCACCTTTTGGTGGCCATATTCCTTTAGCTGCTGCTTCAGCCCGAATTTCTGCACGATGATTTAAACTTTCATATGGCCAGATATGAACAAACTTATTCAAAGGGCCAATTTCAGTAGTCATACCCATAAGAAGCGGTGAAAGTTTCTCTCGAGCCTCCAATTGTGCGCCCCAACGCTCCTGAATACCCCCTACAGAATGGGGTTTGATTGTGTAGCTACGCCACTCAAATACCGGCCCAAAATTACCAGTCTTAAATTCAGGGGTAAAAGGAAATGGTATAAAAATTTCTGATAGTTGTTCATCAAGGAATTCAGAAATATGTGGTGGCCAGTTAGGCGATGCAGCGGCCTTAGCTCGTGTTTCCGTCCGATCTGTTAAATCCTGGTATGGCCAAATATGAATGATTTCATTTAAGGGACCTATATCTGAATAGAAAAATGCTGAAATTTCGGAGTGCTGCTTACGATCTTCGTATGCCTCTCCAAATCTTTTCATTACCTCGTTTTGTGAACGAGGTTTTAATCTATAAGTCCGTACTTCATATAACATTTGGGTCTCCCTTTTTTATGATTGGATTGGGTTTTTCTCAAGAATATACACTATAACCACTGCATCATTCAGCTGCAGTTTTTGGTACAGCAGAAAAATTATCAGGAAGTTTTAAAAAATCTGTCAACAACGGCCCAAAACCTTCGATAGTGTCTTCAATACCGTTATCTCGTAGGGCATACCAATAAGTCGCTGTATTTATTGCTAGTACCGGTTTTCCAAGCATCTTTTCTGCCATCGGAGCTAGACTTGCCATGGCCAAGTTCGTGCCAACCTGAACTATTGCCTCAACTTCATCATCATTAACTTCCATAATTGCTTCAGCAAGCTCCTTTTCAGTAACGTGCGCAATTAGAACCGGGCTTTTACATTTTAAACCCTTAAGACGCACAACCTCGAAGCCGCAATCGGTAAAAAACTGTAACACATTTTTATCTCCGACCGGCCAGTATGGAGTAATAACTGCAATTTTTTTTATATTTCCATAACATTTTAGCGCCGCCTGGCAGGCATCCGAACCCATTGCAACATTTAAGCCAGATAGTTTTTCCATTCGAGCCTTAAGCTCTATACTCGTCTGAAGACCACCCCAAAAAGTCTCAGAAGACATTCCCATAACAAGGTAATCTGGGTGGCAGGTTAAGATACGGTTAACCGCGTTATCCATTTCTAAGCGAATATTTTCCATAAGTTTATTAAAATCATCATCACTCTCAACCGGGTCATCAGGTATCCAAACGCGAGAAAAGTGATTGGTTACGCCTCGAGGTCTCATATCCTCAAACTCTGGTTGAACTGATGTATTCGTAGAGGGGGCTATAACGCCAAATTTTCTACGCCAGCCTAGGGAATCAACCATTATTCGTTATCCTTTTTTTGATTAAATTGCGACTGTCCAGGGTAAAGATCGTTCAGCTCATCAAGAACTTCTGACAAAGGCATAACATCTGCATATTTTTGATCCATATCAAATAAATTAGCTTCATGAGGCCCAACCGCTCTATCGCCAACACACTCTTTTGGAACAATTGGTCGAAACCCATTACCCATACTATCTACAACAGTCGCTCGCACGCACCCTGATGTTGTACACCCAGTAACAATGGCAGTATCCACCTGTTTCATTGCCAACCAACCAGCTAAATCGGTGCCAAAAAACGCAGAGGGAAAATGTTTCTCAACAACACGCTCGCCTGATCTGGGCTCCAGCTGGTCCACAACCTGTGTCGCGTGAGTGCCTCGGACCAAACCCTCTCTCAATTTGGGCATTTTTAAATTAAAAACCCCATCCTCAGCTCCGTCCTCTGAGTAACAATGAACGGTATAGGCAATTGGCAGACCGAGGTGCCTCGCCGTAGCGAGCAATTTTTCGGTATTATCAATTGCATCTTGAATATTACCACCACCAAAAGCATCTGGATCATTAAATCCATTTATAAAATCAACAATAACCAAAGCAGGGTTTTTTCCAAATCCCATTCGCGCGCCGAGGCCCTGCTTCTCATAAATATCAAGATCATCTTCCATGGACTATTCCTTGTAAGAATTTATCTAAATGATAACTGTCGATGGCGAGTAAACACCACCGCAATAACTGAAATTGCTACCACTAATCCCAATGTTATAAAATACAACCGCGGCTGATTAAAATCCATCATCCACCCAAATAATACAGGGCCAACAAAATTTCCAATACTCATTCCGGTAGAAGTAAACCCGAATGCTACACCGGCCGAACCCTCCGGAGCAGACTTTCGAGTAAGCAAATCTCGTGAAGGGCTACTTATGCCATAAAACAAACCACTTAAAAGCATGCCAATAATCATCACGAAAACAAGTTCCTGCTCATATGCGAGGCANNTCTCATAAATATCAAGATCATCTTTCATGGACTATTCCTTGTAAGAACTTATCTAAATGATAATTGTCGATGGCGAGTAAACACAACCGCAATAACTGAAATTGCTACTACTAATCCCAATGTTATAAAATAC
>DEBE01000164.1:4895-5060 GCA_002348425.1 Alphaproteobacteria bacterium UBA2964
AAGTTCCTGCTCATATGCGAGGCACAAAATTGATAGCGCCATACAAACAATCCCGATACCGGCCACAAAATTATGGCGTTCTGTCAAGTCCGCGAGCCATCCTCCAATTAAAACACCGACGGAAAGAGCTATAAGATGTGACGTCAACATACCACCCGCAAAATC
>DEBE01000008.1 GCA_002348425.1 Alphaproteobacteria bacterium UBA2964
AAAATTGGCCATACGATCGCAGACAGTTTTGAACTGACCGAATGTAATAGAAATATTATGATCCACACTTTTTATGAAAACCTTGTCAGGGTGGTCATGAGCATTTTTCGTGATCCAGTCACGAAGAGTAGTTTCCGGGCGTCCCCTATTTTCTTTTGATTTTTTGGTGCTGGGAGTGTGTGAGTTCATTGTTCTATGACCAAACAAACGATAAATATTGGGAGTCTGCACCTTATTGCTACCGTCGTTGACGGTGCTAAATCTGTTGATATATACATACGTTAATGGTCGATATTTGGCAATCTAAGTTTTTAATTTATGGAAAAACTTGGTTGAAGCCTTATATAATTGTAATAGAGAACTGACGTTTTAAGAACCCGTTATCGGGGGTGTTTCTACCACTCGGGATATTAAAATTAGGACTGTAGGTTTAAAAAGGAAAAAAATATGGAGCTAAAAAAAGCCTCCGAGAAACCCGAAGCGGTCTTGGAAGGAAATGAAGAACCCTTAGTCCAATTTGGCACTTGTCCCGATGAATATAAACACTGGAAACTAACGATAAAGGGTAATGTTGCTCATCTTTCGATGGCTGTAGATGAGGCTGCCACATTGAAACCGGGCTACGAATTAAAGCTTAACTCCTATGACTTGGGTGTTGATATCGAGCTTTATGATGCTGTTCAACGTTTACGGTTTGAGCATCCACAGGTTGGTTGTGTAGTGATCTGCTCAGATCACCCAGCCGTATTTTGTGCAGGAGCTAATATAAAGATGCTGGGACTGTCCTCTCATGATCATAAAGTTAACTTTTGTAAATTCACAAATGAGACTAGGAATGGAATTGAAGACGCTACAGAATTTTCCGGGCAAAAATATATATGTGCAATAAATGGAACAGCAGCCGGAGGAGGTTATGAACTTGCACTATCAACAGACTACATCATGTTGATTGATGATGGCACCTCAACTGTTTCATTGCCAGAGCTGCCCCTACTAGCGGTGCTTCCTGGCACTGGTGGACTTACCAGGTTAGTCGACAAGCGTAAAGTTAGACATGATCGTTCTGATGTATTTTGCACGACCACAGAAGGTATGAGAGGACAACGAGCAGTAGATTGGAACCTCATTGACGAGATTGTGCCTCGGTCTAAGTTTGAGGAAACAGTGGAAGAGAGGGCGTCTAAATTTGCTGATGGCTCGGGTCGCCCAAAAGATCGGAAGGGCGTTGAATTTAAACCCCTTGCTCGAGAAGATAACGGTAATTCGGTCAATTATAACAATTTAACGCTGCAATTTGACAGGGAGCAGGGTGTTGTTTCAATTCTTATCAAGGGTCCATCAACTGATCCACCTGCTGACTTAGGTGAAGTTGAAAAATTGGGGGATGATTTTTGGCCACTGGCTTTAGCTCGTGAATTGGACGCAGCGATACTTCATCTTCGGCTTAACGAAAACAAAATCGGAACTTGGGTTTTTCGTACAGAGGGTGTTAGCGACCGTGTAGGGGCCTACGATAATTTTTTAGAACTTAATCAAGGTGATTGGTTGATAAAGGAAATTATACTTTATCTGAAACGAACGTTGAAACGTGTTGACGTTTCTGCAAGAAGCTTAATCACATTAATCGAGCCCGGAAGTTGTTTTACTGGTACCCTTTTAGAATTAGCATTGATTGCAGATCGGTCTTATATGTTGGAAGGGCAAATGGAGAATAGTAATTTGCCTGCTCCAAAAATCTGCCTTACCGGTATGAATTTAGGGGCATACCCAATGTCAAATAACATGACCCGTTTGGAGACCCGTTTGATTGGTGAACCAGACAAAGTTAGAAATGCGCGAAACCTGAAAGGTAAGTTACTTGAAGCCGTAGATGCAGATGAAGCAGGGCTAGTGACTTTTACCCCGGACGATATAGACTGGGAAGATGAAATACGCTTGGCAATAGAAGAAAGAGCTAGTTTCTCACCGGATGGTTTAACCGGACTTGAAGCTAATCTTCGTTTTGCTGGGCCGGAGACCATTGAAACAAAAATCTTTGGGAGACTTAGTGCTTGGCAAAACTGGATTTTTCAAAGGCCGAATGCGGCTGGTCCTGAGGGAGCACTTAAACTTTATGGTACAGGGCAACGTAGTGAATTTGACAAAAAGAGAGTGTAGGAATGTCTGTCGACCTTAATGCCAAAATACCGAATAATGTAGGTCTAGCTGAAGACCGTCGATTACAGCGAGCTCTTGAAAGCTGGCAACCTAGCTTCATTAACTGGTGGAAGGAACTTGGCCCGGAAGGTACCCAAAATTATGATGTCTACCTCCGTACTGCCGTAAGTGTGGAGGCGGAAGGCTGGGCCAATTTTGGTTATGTGAAAATGCCAGAGTACCGTTGGGGGATTTTTTTAGCGCCACCGGTAGACGGTCGCACCATTCCATTCGGAGAGCATAAAGGGCAACCTGTTTGGAATGATGTCCCGGGCGAGTACAGAGCGGCACTCCGTAGGTTGATTGTCACACAAGGAGATACCGAGCCCGCTTCGGTGGAACAGCAAAGACTTTTAGGTTTGACTGCCCCGTCTCTATATGATTTGCGCAACTTGTTCCAAGTTAATTGTGAAGAGGGTCGTCATCTTTGGGCTATGGTCTACTTGTTACATGCATATTTTGGCCGCGACGGTCGTGAAGAAGCCGAAATGATGCTGCAGCGACACTCCGGCGATATAGACAAGCCCCGCATTCTTGGAGCATTCAACGAAGAAACACCTGATTGGTTGTCTTATTTTATGTTCACATTTTTCACCGACAGAGATGGTAAATTCCAGCTGTCCTCGCTAGCAGAATCAGGTTTTGATCCTTTAGCTCGAACATGTCAGTTTATGTTGACAGAGGAGGCTCATCACATGTTTATCGGTACAACTGGTGTTATGCGAGTTGTTACACGCACCTGCGAAGTGATGAATGAGCTTAAGACTGATGACCCTGAAAAAATTAGGGCTGCAGGTGCTATAGACTTACCGACACTGCAAAAATATCTCAATTTTCATTACAGCGTATCACTGGACCTTTTCGGTCAAGAAATATCAACTAACGCTGCAAATTATTATACAGCAGGGCTGAAAGCTAGATTTGAAGAGTCAAACATTGACGATGATCATGTATTAAAGGATGGATCAGAAAAAGTGACGATGTTTGAGAACGGAGTCATAAAAGAGGTTGAGACCAACGCCCTGTTGGCGGTCAACGAGCGATTACGAGACGATTACGTTACTGATTGCCAAATCGGAGTTTCTCGTTGGAACAAAACAATTAAAAGGCATAAAATAAATTTTCAGCTAACGTTGCCGCATCGTGGGTTTCATAGAGCAATCGGTACTTTCGCAGGCTCAAATATAGCTCCTGACGGCGCTGTCATTACAAAAGAGCAATGGAATAAACAAATAGATAAATGGTTGCCCTCAAAAGGAGATAGAGACTTTGTCATTTCTCTTCAAAGGTCTTGCATAGAACCCGGCAAAATAGCTAGCTGGGTAGCTCCGCCAGGGCGCGGGATAGATGGTCACTCTTTCGATTATCAGTACGTGAGGTTTAATTAAACATTTTAATAAAAATGTTCTGGAGCTTGAAGGAAACTAGCAAACAATATTATTAAATTCCGCCAATTTGGTCGCTGTTTCTTCCATAAAGCCATTCAATGCCGGCATAGGGGTTGCCGTTTTTTTTTCCTCCGATAATTAGGTTACGTAGCTCGCGTGTGACACCTTCAGCGTGGTATATATCACCGTAGTATCTAGCGGTTAGTTGCACGCGACCCGTCCTTAAGTAACGTCTCCTTGGATACTCGGCGAAAGCAGCCTCTATTTTTCCATCATGTTTTTCTAATAAGTCTACAAGACATACGGCATCTTCCATAGCCATTCCAGCTCCAGCGGCAAGGTATTGCAGCATTGGGTGGGCCGCGTCGCCGATGAGTGTAACGCGACCATCAGTCCATTCCTTGGCAGGACTACGGTCACATAATACCCACATTTTCCATACATTAATTTTTTTAAGAAGAGCTTGTACTTCTGGTTGGACACCTTTGAAATGTTCATATAATTCAGCCGGATCGCCAAATTCATTCCATCCTTCGACATACTTTTTACTATGAAATACCGCTACAATATTAAATAGTTCACCACGCCGGAGTTTATAGTGAACTAGATGATTGCGAGGGCCAGCCCAAAGAACGACATCTTCCATCCATTTATCGAGAGCTGCGGGCACCTCATTTACAGGTAGAACGGCGCGATAGGCTATGTGACCAGAAACAATTGGGTCGCCATCCCCAATGATCTCGCCGCGAATTTTAGACCAAAGGCCATCAGCTCCTATTAGGCCTGAGCCTTCAAAAGTTTGTCCGTTTTCTGTATCAACGGCGATACCGGTATTTGTAGGAGTAAAATTAGAAACAGCGACACCGGTTCGTAGGTCTATTTCATTCATTTTCATACAAGCCTTCAGGAGTACGGCATGCAGGTCTGCCCGATGTATGACAGCATATGGTTTGCCAAAATAGGCCTCAAGTTTTGCACCTAAGGGCATTTTCAATATTTCTTCACCGGAAAGGCTGTCCATCATTACAATATTCTCAGGAAAATGAGCGATTTTGTGCATATCTTTCGTCACTTGCAATCTATCAAACATCCGGTGGGTATTGGGCCCGAGTTGGATGCCTGCTCCAATTTCTCCAAATTCTGGCGCTTGCTCTAATACAATGCTCTTACGCCCCTTTATTGCCAACATACGTGCAGCCGCTAATCCACCAATTCCACCACCTGCAATTATAATGGGTTTACTATCGTTCATGCTTCTCTCTTTTGTC
>DEBE01000168.1 GCA_002348425.1 Alphaproteobacteria bacterium UBA2964
TATTCTCGGCGCCGTAGGAGGGAGCTACAGGGATTGTGTTACCCACTTTACCGAAGAGATGAAATTTTTGTCTTCGGAAGAATTAGATTTAATCATGGGAAGGTCTCTCTGCAACAAACTGGATTGGCCAATACCATGAAGCCAAACTTATACTCTGCTGTCGGCTTCCAATCGTCTGCCAATAAGATAAGTAGCGAAAGAGACTAAAGAATTTTATGGCTTGAAAACCGTCAACTGAAATCTAACTAAGTAAATAATAGAGAAACAGCGCTTAATATTAGGATAGCGTAGACAGCCGGCCTAAACCACCTGACAGGTGCGTAGCCATATAAATACTGCCCTAAAATGGCGCTAATAATAAATATTGGTGCAATAATAAATGCCCTTGCAATTAAGGTTTCTTGATATATCCCCTGGATAGCGAGCCCGGATATGGCGACGATGAGATTGCTGACGAGTGCCATGAGGACGTTGGCTCTAATGATCTCAATTCCTGAAGATGAACTGTAAAAATATAGTGCGCTGAGGGGAAATGCGGCGACGCCAAAGCTGCCTGTTATTCCTCCGGCTATAGCTCCTGTCGTAACACCGACGGCACAGCGTCGATTACCTTTGTACCTCCAACCCGATATCATGAAGAGAGTAATCAAAATAATAAAAATGCCCATTCCTTTTTTAATAAAATTTGGGTCGGCCGTTACCAGGAAAAGTAAACCTAAGCTCAAGGTAACTGCACTAGCTCCGGCGAGCGGAAAAATTTCCTTCCAATCTGCTTTTGCCACTGCTCTCGGAAAAAGGGTTGCTTGGATCAAAAACATAACGATCAGGATCATTGCAAATCCGCTTACGGGTCCAAACAATATTACAAAAAAAGGTAGCGATACCAACGCACCGCCAAAACCGGCATAGCCCTGTATGACCCCGCTGGGAATTGCAACAAATGCGGCTAACGTCATATTGATGTTCCAAATCCCGGAGAGGTAAATTAATAATTCATTCATTTGACAAGTATAACTTTAAAGGCCTAACAGTTTTGCGGCAGTCCCGCCGAGAATTGCCTCGCGATCCTCGGCGATTAGGCCCGGAGTATTCATTATCAAATCTACCTCTGTACTGGTCCATCCGTAGGGGTAATCGGTTCCCATCATAATTTTATCGGGGCCCGTTTGGGTAATAAGGTGTCGCAGGGACTCCGGGTCGAACACGATTGTGTCGAAATAAAGCTGGCCATCCCTAAGATACTGGGTTGGTTTTTTCTTTGGTAATGGGCCAACACGATCCGGGAAGGTCTTAATTACCGCATCTGACCGATGTGCGTAGGAGGCAAAGTATCCTCCTCCGTGAACCGCACAAATTTTTAGACCAGGATGGCGATCCAATGTACCTTCAAAGATAAGATGGGAAAGAGCAATAGTCGTGTCTAGAGGATTCCCTATTGTATTGGTCAGTACACCAGAACCAGAAAGTCTTGATTCAGCGAGTTCCGAGCCTGCTCCTTTTGGATGCATAAAAACCAAAAGGTCCATTTCTTCGCATTTGGCCCAAACGGGGTCAAATTTTTGATCTGAAAGCTCATCTCCCTCAACACTACACCCGATATTTACGCCACGTAGCCCCAAGGCCTTTATGCCATGTTCTATTTGTTCCACTGCTAGCTTTGGGTGCTGTAAAGCGATACTTGCAAACGCAACGAAACGGTCCGAGTGAGCGGCACATAATTCCGCTAAACTTTCATTTTGAATTCGAATGATTTCTGCTGCCTCGTCTAGGTCAGCGTGATACCAATATGGGTTGATACTAAGAGCGGATATGTCAATGCCCTGCGCGTCCATTGCCGATATTCTTTCGGACGTATCTGTCATCAGCAGTTTTGTATTTTCTGCTTGGTACCCTAGTACAGCTAGTGCATCAGGTACGGCGCAATGGGCGTGGATATCAACAGTTGTAATCCGTTTGCCATCTATGGAGACCTCACGTCTGTGGGTGCTGTCCTTGTTTGAGTGATTACAAACCGAGCCATTTTCTGAGGCAGATCGCCGAACCCCACAATCCACAAATCCAATGCCGGCGAGCCCGTTTCTCATTTTAAACTCCAAGGTTTTTTTCTTTGGGTTTCTATTTTTTATTTTGGTTTTTTATAATTCCACCGTAGGCTCTAATTAACAAGCTAAGGCTTTTTACTATTGCAAAAACCCGTCTTTTTAAGACCATTTTCCTGCTATACAGAGAAATTGCTTGAGTAATAAACATTTTGCCTTGGATTTGTTAAACGGTCGAATCAGAGTTTTCAGGTGGTTTCGACAAAGTTCGTCAGGGTCCCTGATTATAGTCTGGTTAAAAAAACGGTCATATCCAATTCAGGCTTTTGCGTTCTTGCAAATTTAACGATGCCATGTTTCGGTGTTTCACGCGAGTAGGAGAAAATGGAATGACAAAATTTAAAACTGTAGATGCTGTCATTGTGGGTGCCGGATTTTCTGGACTCTATCTACTCTATTTAATGAGACGCCAAGGGTTTACGACAAGGGTCTTCGAGAAGGGGGGTAATGTTGGCGGTACTTGGTACTGGAACAGATATCCCGGCGCCCGCTGTGATGTTGAAAGTATGCAATATTCATATTCTTTTGATGAGGAATTGCAGCAGGAGTGGTCCTGGCCCGAAAAATATTCGGCACAGCCGGACATTCTCGCTTATATAAACCACGTGGCTGAAAAATATCAGCTTTCTCGGGATATAACATTCAATAGTTCGGTCACCGGAGCAAATTTTGAAGAGGATAGTAAGGTATGGAAAGTTGTTGTAGACAACGGAGAGGTTGTCAACGCGCGACATTTGATTATGGCAACAGGCTGTATATCCACAGCAAATTTACCCAAAATTTCGGGAATTAATAATTTCAATGGCTGTACCTATCACACCGGGAACTGGCCACATCAAAAAGTCGATTTTTCCGGACAAAACGTTGGAATTATTGGCACAGGCTCTTCTGGAATTCAATCGATACCGGTAATTGCCGCTGAAGCAAAACATCTTACAGTTTTTCAGCGGACACCGCATTGGACAGTTCCGGCTCGTAATGTACCGATGACGGAGGAATATGAGAGAAGTTGGAAGGACAGCTATGCTGAGCGTCGGGCTCAAATGCGATATTCGCCTAGTGGAAGTCTCCGAAGCGTTGCGCCGATTGATTTGTCAGCTCTTGATGTAACTGATGAAGAGCGCGAGCAAGCTTACCGAGAGCGTTGGGCCGCCGGTGGCATGACACTCCTTAAATCATACAATGATCTTCTAACAAATGATGCCGCAAATGAAACGGCTGCGAAATGGGTAAGGAGGCGTATTGCTGGAATCGTGCAAGATCCCAAAGTCGCTGATCTACTCTCTCCAAAAACGTACCCGATCGGCACTAAACGACTTTGCCTCGATACGAATTATTACGAAACGTTTAACCGTGAGAATGTCGAACTTGTTGACATTATTAAAGAACCCATTGACCGGATTACTCGAAGTGGCTTGGAAGTATTGGGCCGAAGTTTTGATTTCGATAGCATCGTATTCGCTACCGGGTTTGATGCAATGACAGGAACATTGCTCCGCGTCGACCTTAAGGGTCGCGGTGGACTAAAATTAAGTGAGAAATGGGAGGCGGGACCACGAACATATCTGGGCCTAATGACCGAAGGATTTCCAAATATGTATACAATTACAGGGCCCGGCAGTCCTTCGGTTAAAAGTAATATGATGTCATCCATCGAACAGCACGTCGAGTTGGTTGTTGAGATGCTAGTGTATTTTCGGGACAACGATATCGAAACCATTGAACCAGACCTTAGCGCTGAAGATGGCTGGGTTGAACACGTGCAGGAGGTGGCTAGTCAAACACTCTTCCCCAAGGCAAATAGCTGGTATATGGGCGCCAATATTCCCGGTAAGCCACAGCTATTTATGCCTTACATCGGCGGCGTTGGTGCCTATCGTAAGATCTGTGAGGAAGTGGTAGCTGAGGGGTATCGCGGATTTAACTTAGAATATAAAAATACAAAAGCTACGGCTACAGGGTAAATACGATGGAAAAAGGAGTACTGGTACCAGTAATTACACCGTTTTTGAATGACGGTTCAATCGATGAGGAGACCTTACGCCAACTAATTGAATTTTATCTTAAGGCCAAGGTCCACGGTTTATTTGCATTAGGATCCTCCGGCCAGGGGCCCGCTTTATCAGAGTCTGAGAGACGTTTTGTTGCCGAAATAATCATTGATCAGGTGAATGATCGCACGCCTGTAATTACTCATGTTGGTTGCGCTGATACGCCAACGACGCAAGCATTGGCCAAACATGCATACGAAATAGGTTCTTCGGCCATAGGCATAATTCCACCCTATTATTATTGTGATGCTCCAAAGTCCGCCGTACTTGAACATTATCGAAGGGTTGCAGATGTTTGTCCTTTGCCAATTTTTATCTATGAAAATCCTAAATATTGTGGAATTTCAATTACCCCTGAGTTTGGAGTAATCTTAAAGCATGAGGTACCAACAATTCGAGGTATTAAAGTCTCTTATGGCGACGGTGCCATGGAAGATTATGTCAAATTATTTCCATCGGATGTTTCTGTTTTTACCGGTAATGCTGACATATTTGGGCTGATACCTTTTGGAGTATCTGGAATGATTAATCCTCCAACAAGTTCGGTACCGGAGTTAACTGTGGCACTGTATGAAACCCTTAGTTCTGAAAATTACACCAAGGGAGCCGAGTTACAAGCCAAGGTTACGAAGATTACCCAAATGTTTATTTCGACCCAAAAACAATATGGACGAGGGACCATTGCGGAGACATTCCGTTTACGAGGCCTGCCTGTGAGACGTTTTCCGAGGTGGAAGACAGACCCTTTACCTAAGAAGGCAATAGAAGACATGAAATCGGTCTATCGTGATGTAGGGATTCTAAATTAGACTGTAAAATAAATGACAATAGCAATCGACGATATTCCACATGTAGGACCCGATACGCCGGGTGGTGCGTGGTTACGCCGGTATTGGTTGCCGGTAGGGTTGGAGAGTGAACTTTTCGATATCCCAAAGGCGTTAAAAATCCTAGGTGAAGAACTCGTCCTATTTCGAGATGGTCAGGGAACTGTCGGTCTTGTTGGTCAGCATTGCGCCCATCGAGGGGCATCACTTGAATACGGAGATATAGAAGAGCAGGGGCTCCGATGTCCATACCATGGCTGGCTTTTTGATGTGAATGGAAATTGTCTGGAACAGCCCTCCGAGCAAAGGGGTAAAGAGTTTTGCGCTAAGGTAAGACATATTTCTTACCCGGTAAAAGAGTTAGGGGGACTATTTTTCGCATACATGGGTCCTAATCCATCGACACCTCCTCCACTGCCAAATTATTCGCCTTTGGTGGATCACGGAGGAATTCGTCAAATTGAGCCGACGAGATATTTTAACTATAATTGGTTTAATTTTTATGAAAATAGTGCTGATCCCGTTCATGTGTGGATTTTGCATGGTGCCAGTGCTTATGGAGATCAATCTTGGGGAAATCGATTTTTTTCCACCGATGATCCTCCAAACTTTGAGCCCGTCGATATGCCGTATGGGATGAAAATTGTTATGTCAAAAAATACGGGCGAAAGTGTAATCGTCGATGAGATGAGCCTTGGTTTTCCGAGTATTTTGCAAGTGGGTGATACTGAATTTGTTCATGGTAAGGCAGATCCAAAAAAATTAATGAATAGTGGATCAGAATTTGAACATTTTATGTTTATTACGCCAAACGATGATCATCATTTTATGATGTTCACAGTCGATTACTATACCGGCCCGGATCCGAATTTTTTTACTCAACTTACAGAAATGCGAAAACGTGAAGAACCGAAAGAAGATTTAAAGCCCTATGATAAACGTCCGCTAATGCCATTTCGGGGAAACGTAAGGCTCGAGGATATTGTTACTCAAGGTACGCAGAAGCTTCTCGGCGAACGACGTGAGCACCTCGGCACCTCTGATCGTGGTGTTATCATGTTGAGAAAAATGGTCCTAGAGTCGATAAGAGCCGTGGCAGAGGGCAACGATCCTAAGGGTTTGATTCTAAAAGAGGATAGTAAAGGGTTAGTAAAACTAGATTCTTTTGTCGGTATCCGAGATTAGAAAAAGTAAGATAAAGGATATTCGTTGAAAAATAAAAACATTGTTGTAACAGGTGGTAGTGGAAATCTTGGGCAGTGGACCATTCGCATTCTTCTAGAAGATGGATATAATGTTCTCAATCTTGACTCTGTTCGATCAGAAAAAAATATATGTGAGAGTTGGGTAACCGACCTTGGACAAGTTGGGGATCTCTATGAAGCGTTCAAGGGCGCGGGTGCGGTAATTCACCTAGCTGCTCACCAGGCACCTTTTGTTGCCAGCGATACCGAAGTGTTTCGTAATAACATGACCGCAACCTATAATGTATTCAAAGCTGCTACTGATATGGGCGTGGGTAAAATCGTTCACGCATCAAGCATAGCTGCTTATGGTTTTGCTTATGCTCCAGAGATGTTTACCCCGAATTACCTGCCACTAGATGAGTTACACCCACTTAAACCGCAGGATCCTTATGCTTTTTCGAAAGTTTTCGGTGAACAGATTGCTGACTCCTATGTAGGCATGTCTCCTTTGTCAGTCGTAAGCCTGCGTCTCGCAGGTATAAATTTTGATTTAAACTTTGAGACTTTGCCAGAACGTTGGCTTGATCCGGGTTTACGCCTTGGAACATTCTGGAGTTATGTAGATGTTCGGGATGCTGCTGAGGCCTGTAAGTTATCTGTGGAATTGCAAGGTCAAGGTCATGACATTTTTAATATTGCGGCAGAAAAAAGTCGTTTCCCAGTGCCGACCTCAGAACTGGTTAACCAATATATTCCTAGGACAAAAATAAAAGATGGAATGACCGGTTTATGGAGTGGTCTAGATAGTAGCAGGGCTCGGTCTGAATTAGGCTATGAGGATAAACATGTTTGGGAAGATTATATTCGGGGGGATGGCAGTAAAATTAACAAATAAAGTTTTTGTTTTAAGATTGTTCAACCCGTTAAAACATTCTCACGCAAAAGTTTGATTGCCTCGCCATAGTTTGGTCCAAGCTTCGCCAAACACACCTGTCCAAAATTTAACCGTTGTGCATCCTCCATTAATCCCAGTATCTGATCTTTGCATTCATCTGGTTCCCCTACTACGAAACAGCTTTTCACTGCTTCATCAGGTATTATCTCTGCAACTTGTGACACTGTTGCTCCATTACTGAACGCCTCATCAACAGCTTTTACTAGGTTGGGCTCAACAAAATTTATTTGGAACTCGTCATCGGTGAAGCCCATCTGTTTCAAAGATATCAACATGTGGCTTACATAAGGTTTGGCAAATTGAAATGCGGCATCCCGGTCACGTGATATTGATACGTTTAACTCGCAGGTATCATATTGAGCGTTATTGGGTTGAAACTCTGATGAGAGCTTACGCGGCTGTTCAAGCATAAGTGCAAGGCGTCCGGTCCGGACAAGGGGAATATAATATCCCCCTATCAATATGCCATCCATGATTCGCGAGGCAATTTTCAAAATCCGCGGGCCATTGCCCCCAGAATAAAACCTTACTGGTGACCGTGGCTCAAACTCCAATTTGAATTCCCAATCGGGGTTCAGATGAAAATAAGAACCAATATTAGGGTAGTCTTTATAGTTTATTGTGCTTCCGGATAGGAGAGCTTTGATCGAAGAAACAGTTTCCTTGACCGCAGCTAAAGGTTTGACTGCTTCTACTTGGTTTCCAGCAATAGCGTGTGCTCCCCTAGCAATGCCGATGCTAAACTCCCTTCCGTCAGTCAATTCGGTTATCGTTGCGATGCTGTCTGCCAAGTCAACCGGATTACGAAAATAGGGTACAAGAATTGCAGTCCCGAGCTTTATAGGCACCTTAGCAGCGATAGCAGCCAATACAACAAATATATTACGGTGACATAGATTATCATTGACCCAGACTTGGTCAAAACCATGTTGATGTGCTGTTTCGGCTAGCCCAATTACTTGGGGTAATGTATAGTCATTGGCGATATGTAGAGTAAATTGGAGACCTATATCTCCATCGAAATGTTTCATTAGTTCTGTTTTCCCAAAAGTTCATCTATATTAACAGCCATACCCATCGCCTGATATCCAATACGGTTTGGGTGTAATAGGTCACCCGGACCGCCAATAGAAGAGTTGGGCACCATTTCAGACCTTAGTTGACCATCATTAATGTCAATGGTCACTTCGTCGAAATCAATAATAGCATCGAAAATGTCTGTAGAACGGACCCGGTCGTTGAAAGTCCTACGATGCTTGTCAACGGTTCGTCGTCCGTGGCCACTTGTTGTCGCATTGAGCGCTGAAGTTAGAGTTGAACCAATAACCCTTACACCAGGGATCTTCTGACGCATAATTTTCACTCCTTCGTTGATCCCATCAAATATGTCATCAGATGAAGCGTTACTGAAGCCCAAATCGTTTATTCCTTCGAGCCAAATTACAGTGGAAATACTCGACATGCTTATGACGTCGCGATCCAAACGGTCTAGAGCAGAAATTCCTCCCAGGCGATCTTCGGGAAAGGTATCTCCTTGTGGCCCAAGAATTTGATTACCGCCAATGCCTTGGTTTATTAGAGAGACTCTGTTTCCATATTTTGCGTTAAGTCTTCTTGCAACGACATCGGGCCAGCGGTCGTAGCCATTGATCGTAGAGCCCGACCCGTCAGAAATTGAGTCACCAAAAACCAAAATGACTTTTGCAGGTTTATCCATTTTCATGTCCAGAGCATCAAGGAAAAACCATGAGGTTGTAGAGTAGGGGAAGGCTATTTCTTCTTCGGAGGCACAAAAGTCCCCTGAATTTTGATCAGACAGATAAGAGGTCTGCAGGGCTTTTGCATGGTAGGTCATGGGTCCACTCCGACCGTTAATGTGGAAGCTGACCGCTAGTTTTTGTCCTGCCAACAGTGGATCTTCCGTATTTTTTATAAAGTCCAATTCAACCGGGTCGCTGGTATGCCAATGGCCGGCTGGTATGGTTACTTTTTTTGAACCATTAAAACTCACTTCCCGATTAGATTGCGGAAATATTGCGCTACTCATTAACTGTTGACCAACGAAAACACTTTCAAAGTTTATGGGCATCGTTCCGTGTGCGTTAGATAGACGTATGCGGGCCTGTGTACCCCAGATATCCGGTCGAACAATCATACGAAAAGACTGACTGTAGGCACCCTGGTCTGGATTCGGGAAAACACTCGAAAGGTCAGGCTGTGCAGTTTCTCGGCCGTGGGGATATGGGCCTTGTGCGGATGCCGTCCATGCTGTTGCCCAGTTTTCTGACATAATTTATCTCTTTCAGTAGGGTGTTGGATGCATCACACCTTTGCTATCAACGAGTATTCTTTCTGATAGAACAGGCTTGTCATCTATTCTGTCGCGAAGCCAATCATAGACTAAGCTTTCTCGATCTTCGCCAAGTTCACCAGATGCGGCATTCGCCATGCTGTGGTCAGCATCCTGATAAACCACCAGTCTTTTTGGCGCCTCAATTAATTCAAATAATTCGTAAGTATAATGGATAGGAGATAGTTGGTCGGCCTCGCCAGCAACAATCATATAGGGGCTGACAATGTCCTTTGCAATTTTTCGTAAGTCAAACTCTTTGCGAAATTCATCGAAGGCATTTTCATCCTCGTATCCCGCCATAAACATGAAACGAACTTTGAAAGTTGGCGAAGCTGTGTTGAAAATCGTATCGCATCCTGGTTCTTGGCATACCCCGGTGCCACAGTACCCTTTTATTTTATTTTTTAGACCTGCAGCTGCGACGGTTCCATAGTATGTTCCAAAACTTGAACCACGAATAACGATGCGTTCACCATCAATCTCATTTCGGGCCGTGAGCCAGTTTATGGCTGTTTCTGCGGCCTCGGAAAAATTGTCAGATGAAATGGTAATACCCCGGTTCCGGGTTTCCCCTTGCCCTGGGCCGTCGAGGGCAAGTACGGCCATACCTCTTTTTAGTGCAGAATCACCGTGCAACGCGACCATATTTTCTTTACTGCCATCCATACCGCCAATGTGAAGAATACAAGGGAAGGGGTCATCTTTCACCGGGTTGGATGGCAAATGTAAAAAGGCCGAAAGGGCGGTGTCCTTGTAGGGGATATCTATGCGTTCAACAGGGTGAGGGGCGTAAGCTATGAATTTATCATAGCATGAAATCATTTTACTTTCCCATTTCAGATCTTCTTCGTTGATATCAAAGTACGGCCACTGGGCAGAGGCATAGAGTAGTGAGGCAATAAAGTAGTTTTCATAGGCTGATACAAATCGACCTTCTTCTTCAAAGGCGCGAGCGATTTTTTCGCGCCGACTTCCCTCCCGGGCAAATTCGGGGCCAATATCATCAAATTTTTTCATTTTGGCGCCTGCCCTCCGAAATGATGCTACACCGGATGTTCCTCCGCGGCTTCCTTTACCACCGAGGCGTCCCTGGTCCCATTCGGGGCCGACAGTCTTGATTACCGAGTCTAAAAGCCAGCGTTGTTCTCGCCATCGTTTAGTACGGTTTTCCATACGTGCTGTCTTCAGCATTTATTCCCCCTTTTAATCAATTGCTTTTGAAGCGTAAGGTATATTTTACCAAGGTCAATACTGAGGACATGCGGCCAGTTTGATATTTGGTTTTGAAAGGGTTTATCATTGAATGATACTAAAATAATCAAATTGATCAATTAACCAGAAGTTTTTGGGTATGATAATCTGGCGGTGTTTAGACGACTAAAATATTTGAGTTTCATAAAAAAGAATCGTACAGGGGGTCGAGATGGTGCCAACAAGAAAATCTTATAGAGAAAGACATAAAGAACTTGACGCAGGTACGTATAAACCCAGTGATTTCTTAGAAGAGTGTTTGGAAAATATCTACGAATTGGAGAAGGATATAGGCGCGTTTGTTGCAACAGATGAAGAAGGGGCACGCAAAGCAGCCGAGGCATCTAATGAACGTTGGCGAACCGGAAATGTCCTCTCGTTAGTTGATGGCATGCCCCTTTGTGTAAAAGATATAATGGAGACAGCATCGATGCCGACCCAGCAGGGTTCCGATCTTTTTGTTGGTTGGTCGGGAGGCAGAGATTGTGCAGCTGTATCTGCCCTAAAAGAAGCAGGAGCAATTATCTATGCAAAAGCGGTGACTACCGAATTTGCGGCGCAGCCCGCAAGGGGGACTCGTAACCCATGGGACTTGAGCAGGACGCCTGGTGGGTCGAGTAGTGGAACTGCCGCCTCTGTTGCCGCAGGCATGTTACCCGGAGGACTTGGCACGCAAGGCTTAGGTTCGACGCTGCGACCTGCAAGTTTTTGTGGAGTATTTGCTTTTAAACCCAGTTTCGGTGGGATTAATCGAGGCGGAAGTTTTGATACAATAAGCCAGAGCAGCAGTAGTACCATGGCCGCGACCCTAGAAGAAACTTGGGAAATTGCGCGGGCAATTACGGCTCGTGTGGGCGGAGATCCTGGATTTCTTGGAGTAACTGGATCCATGGAAGCTCCGGACGCACAATTACCTATTCGAGTTGCTATTCTAAAGACCGAAGGCTGGGACCGGACAGAGGAAGACGCAAAGTTGGCCTTAGAAAACTCCAGAGTAAAACTAGAAGCTGCAGGTGTTAAGGTAATTGATAGCCAATCCAGTGACACTGTTGATGAATTAGAGCGTCAATTAATTGGATTAGTAGAGTTATCCGGAGGCCTAAATAATTGGGACTTCCGGTGGCCGTTAAATACTTATGCCCGAGATATGGATCGAGAAAAGTTAAGCGCAGAAGCTCGAGAACGACTTAAGCAGGCAGAGGCTATGACGCATGGGGACTATCAGGCACTCTTAAAACAGAGAGGGGACCTTAGATTGTTTTATGCTTCACTAAAAAATGAATTTGATGTTTGTGTAACGTTGTCAGCACCGGGCCCCGCCCCTGTAGGTTTGAAGTGGACTGGCGATGCCGTTTATGCTGTTCCCTCCTCTGTTTTGGGTACACCTTCCTTCTCTCTACCGATATTGAAGTCAAACGGTTTACCGCTTGGTCTGCAGGTTATGGGATTTTCAGATCAAGATGAAAATGCGTTTGCAGCGGCAAGGGGTATATTAAATGTATTGCTATAGGTTTCCAATTACTTTTCCATTGCCGCAGTTAATTCTTATACAAGCCTTAATTTAAGGTCTCGTTCCTAAAACTAATACAGATTAAGGCACTAAATATCTGAATTTTATACCGCAATTTCTCCGGTTTTATGAAAATGTTTTATTGTGAGCCGGAAACACTTGGGTGTGGATAAAAAGTACTAGATTAAAGCCAAAAAAGTGGTAATTATTTTTTTATTAACTGGCTTTAAGTAATTATACA
>DEBE01000202.1:0-1194 GCA_002348425.1 Alphaproteobacteria bacterium UBA2964
TGTGAGCACGGTACCCCGGAACTTGTTTGGCGGCCGGAGTGGCAGAGCCATAGAAACGGCATAGAGGCAGTGAGCGAAATAGTTGTCGTGACCAGAGAACCCGCAAAATCTGCTGATCTTTATATCAAATTACTCGGGACTTCTTTAGTTAAAAAGTCTCTCGGTAAAAGTGTAGAGATCCCCGGGGGAGGCTGTATAACCGTTTACTCAGAAGATGAATATCAGGAGCGTTATGGACAACTTGCTTCAGGTCTTGAGGGGAGGGATGCAATATTTGGTGCCTTGGTTTTCGAAACGGCCAAAGATATATTTAAGTTAGATATACAGGGCGCAAAGCATGTTGAAATGGAGAGAAAGGAAAGCAGCTTAGTTTTAAGAGTGCCGAAATATGACTCAGTTTTGGAAATCACTAAGTCCGGTGGTTGAGCCAATTTTTCATGATGCCCTTGAAAACCAGGCTGTAGATGAAACTCATCCTACATGGATAGAGTTCGACGCAGAAGCGTTACGCCACAATCTAAGCATAGTCAGAAAATCTTTAACGCCGGGAACTCAAATAATTGCTTCAGTAAAGGCAAATGCTTACGGTCACGGGATTATTCCAGTCTCGCAAGTTCTCGAACGGGAAGGTGTTGAAATGTTGGCGACAGGATCCTTCTCAGACGCTCAGGAAATACGTCGAGTAGGAGTTAAAACACCAATCTTGATGTTAGCCGGTACTTTACCTGGAGGCATGAAAAATCTTATTCAAGAGGGATTTATCCCAACGGTTTATGATTTAATTGGGGCGCGGTCTGCAGCCGCAGCAGCAAAAGCTATCAAAGATGATTACCAACATCCCATTTTTATTAAGGTTGACTGCGGTATGGGTAGACTTGGAATAAGTCTTCCGAACACCCTACGTTTTTTAGAAGAAATAAAAAATATGCCCAATCTCTGGGTTCAGGGTCTCTATACACACCTGTCTTTCAAAGACGATATTAGTATGAAATTTACAAGAGAGAGGTTATCACTTTTTTATGAAATGCTCAAAAATGTCAAACAAAAAGGCCATGTAATCCCTATAACACAAGCGCTAGCAAGTTCAGCATTAATCATGGGATTGGATGATAAATGCACAGCTATTTGCCCTGGCCATGTTTTATATGGTTTATCATCCATAACTGAGCCACCTGCCAGTATGAATGAATTCTT
>DEBE01000202.1:1626-1886 GCA_002348425.1 Alphaproteobacteria bacterium UBA2964
GAACGGGTGTTGTGCCATTTGGCTTACATGATGGAAACGCATCTATTAAAGAAGAAAAACGACCCGTAGTCCTTTTTAAGGGTAAACGACGTCGGGTCTTGGGGGTATCTCTTGAGCATCTTGTGTTTGAAGTTGAGGATGGTACCGACCTAGAAATAGGTGACGAAACAACTCTAATTGGTGGAGAGGGACCTGAGAAAATTGAATTAGTTGAATTTGCGGCTTGGCAACAAAGCTCTCCCCTGGAAGCTCTTATGCTA
>DEBE01000202.1:2311-4194 GCA_002348425.1 Alphaproteobacteria bacterium UBA2964
GTCGCGAGTAAAATATAATCTCCTGGATTAACTACATGCTGTAATTTAGGATCGATGGGGTCTCCGTTTAATTCCAATCGACCTCTAACCCCGTCCTCGCCACCGGCAATTCCGCTTGCTGGAATTTTTGTTCTTTCGGCTAAGAAGGCGAAGACCCCCGGTTTCTTTCCAATATATTGAAATTCCACAGTTTGACCGTCACCACCTTTGAATGCACCATTACCGCCAGAGTTTGAGCGTAAGGAGCGCTGTTTGAATCTGACTGGGTAACGTTGTTCTATCTCCTCAATTGGCGTCGATGAAATATTAGAGGGCCAGCTTGTGCATGATAAGCCGTCACCAGATGAAGACGCCCCCATTCCACCATTAAAGAAAAATAGACCTGCTATTCTAGTGCCATCTACTTGGTATCCGTTAAGATTAACGCACCAGATTGGTGAACCCGATCCAGCAAGTATTTTCTCAGGAGCAATTTCTGATATAGCATGCATTATCAAAGCTGGGATGAAATGTCCTGTTAAAACCCGGCTTCCAACTGACGCTGGATGGCTAGGATTAACAATACTTGAAGGCGGTGCTATCAACTTTAATGGTTTAAGGGCACCCTCATTATTCGGTAATTCAGGTGCGAGAGCAGACTTGATAGCGTAGCTGGTCATTGCTCGTGTATAGCAAAGGGGACAATTAACTGCTTTATTAACTTGACTAGACGACCCCGAAAAATCTGCTTCCAACGTGTCTCCTGCAATTTTAATCAATACTTTTATTTCTACTGGTAAGTCTGCTAAGCCGTCGGTTTTAACAGTCGAACAATACTCGCCGTCTGGTAAACCCCTTATGGCGGAACGGACGGCTTGTTCTGTTCTTTCACAAATAACTGCGGATAATTTTGATAGGTCTTTAAGCTGGTAGGTGTCAGTAATTTGCAGAATCCGTTGGTTTATTGTAAATAGCGCGCCAAGTTGCGCTTCTAAGTCACCCTCCACCTGATCCGAGACCCTAACATTCTGACGAATAATGGACATCAACGTTTCGTTGACCTCGCCCTTTTCATACAATTTCATAGGTGGAATTTGCAGTCCCTCTTCAAATACCTCCCTCGGCTCTGGTGATCGTATTTTTCCGCCTATATCCGGTGCGTGGGCTGTGCTGGCAGCAAACCCTATAATTTTTGCACCATTGAAAATTGGTCGACAAACGGAAATATCAGGGAGATGGCCGGTTCCCATATGTGGGTCGTTTGTGATGAGGATATCACCTGGAAATAGTGTTTTACTCGGGAATCTTCTTATGAAATGTTTTACAGTATCGGGCAAAGTGCCAATAAATGAGGGTATGCTATCAGTAGCCTGCACCAGCGCGTTCCCTTGCTCGTCTGTTACGACACAAGAAAAATCATAAGATTCTCTGACAACAGTGGAAAATGCTGATCGCAGTAGAGATGCGGCGGCCTCATCTACCGCGGAGATCAGCTGATTCCATAGTATTTCTAGATGTATCGGGTTGTTTAGATCCGTTTCCAATTTTTTAGACAATTTCTTTGTGTCTAAAATATCAATAACTAAACCGCCTTGGGGTGAAACGGTCAGCTTGGTATTCTCGGGTACTACAGTGGTAGATTGTCCTTCTTCAATTATTGCAGGGCCACGTATTACTTTTCCGGCTGAGAGCGTTTCGCGTCGATAGACATTGACGTTGCAATTTTTTGTGGAGTTAGGAAGTCTTATTTCCCTCTTTTGAATTTTAGATCTTTTGAGGTTTTGTTGCTGTGCCATCGGCTGTAAATTATTTCTGGTAGTTGATGCCGAGGCACTCACTCTAGCGGTCATAAGCTCGACGCTATGATATTCAAAGGCTCTCCCGTACGTGACCTTGTGAAGTTT
>DEBE01000202.1:4589-4724 GCA_002348425.1 Alphaproteobacteria bacterium UBA2964
ACAAGTACAGCGCCCTGGCCCGAATAACGAAGTTCAGCAAGGCACTGAATTTTTATCGCTTTGTTTGGAACAGAAGCCCTCACCACTTCAGACGCAGTGGTTTGGAGGCTCTCGTATATTGTTTTTATTTTACGG
>DEBE01000081.1 GCA_002348425.1 Alphaproteobacteria bacterium UBA2964
TTTTGATGACATAGCTAATCTCTACCAATTTTTAATAATAAACAAAATATAGGTAAACTTGGACTTGGTTATTTGAGAGTACTACTGTGTTTCACTCTTCGTCCAGTGAGTGGAAAGTTATTTTTTATCTGGAACTCTTAACATTGTTATTTTTAGAGTTTTGCTCTCATTTTGAAGTTTTTAATCAATTTTTCGAGTTATTTGCTGTTTTTAACGAAATTTGCGCAATTTTATTCGTGTAAACCCATTGTTCTCTTGCCAAGTGCTATATGCTCATGGTTGGATAATGGTAATCACAGGGGAGCAAAGGGCGGAAGGGTTATCTTGGTTATCTACTCGCTAGATAATCGCATAGCTCTTTTAGTTTTTTGCTAGACTAGGGTTACGAAAGTCCCGGTAGCATGGATTAAATTTATAGTCCATAGATACTGTTGCCTTCGTTTTTCTTAAAACTTATAGGAATGGGTTTCTACATGAAGAAATTAAGCCTTTTGGGTCTGGGCGCAGGCCTTCTGGCGGCTTTCTCGTTTACGGCGGTTCCAGCCATGGCAGAAAGTACGCTGGACATAGTTAAAAAGCGTGGTCATCTAAGGTGTCAGGTCGGGCAACCCGCACCTGGTTTCTACAACCTTAAAGCTGATGGTACTTGGGTAGGAAGTGATGTCTCGGTGTGCCGTGCAGTAGCTGCCGCGATATTCGGTGATCCACAAAAAGTGGAGTTTCAATCAGTATCGTCAACTGTTCGTTTTACTGCTCTAGCAAACGGTGAGTCGGATATGCTGTCCAGAACCGCTACTTGGACGATCTTTCGCGACACTCAACTTGGTTTGAATTTCACAGCGGTGAACTTCTATGATGGCCAAGGTTTTATGGTAAGGAAAGATTCAGGGATTAAGAGTGCAATGGAACTTAAGGGCGCAACTGTTTGTGTTGCAACAGGTACCACCACAGAACTAAACCTAACAGACTTTAGCCGCATGAATAAATTAGACATTCAGCCGGTCGTTTTCTCTGATAATAACGTTCGTAATGAAAGTTATCTAAAAGGAAACTGTGACGCCTTGACTAACGATAAGTCCGGACTTGCGTCAAACTTGGCAGGTTTTCCAGATAAAAGTGCGCATGTCATTCTTCCCGAAACGATTTCAAAAGAACCTTTAGCACCAGCCGTCCGTAAGGGTGACGATCAGTGGTTCGATATCGTTCGTTGGACTGTTTTTGCGCTAATTTCAGCCGAGGAACTTGGAATAACTCAGGCCAATGTGGATGAAATGCGTAAAAATCCACCAAACCCCGAGGTTGCTCGTTTCATGGGTGTGGAAAAAGAAATGAATAAAGGGTTAGGTCTTGGAAAAGACTGGGCCTACAACATCATCAAAGGTGTTGGTAACTATGGCGAAATCTATGATAAGTACATGGGTTTTGGAAAAGAAGGTATTGGCATCGCTCGCGAAGGTTCAGCGAACGATTTGTGGACACGTGGCGGTCTAATGTATTCGCCACCATTTCGTTAAAAGTACAGGTAACCCGGTCGAGAAATCGACCGGGTCAACCAAACTTAATGATATTTTTTATCCCATACTCTTAAGGAATTGTGGGGTACCACTTTGTGTGACCTACTTTTTGTTACAAGGCACGTCAAATGTCGGAATATGGTTCAAAAAGGCCGGGAGGAGTTAACGCCATCATAAATGATGAGCGTTATAGATCTGTTTTTTATCAAGTCGTTGTTTTCGGTTTATTTATATGGGCAGTTTTCTCGCTGATAGAAAATACCCAGATAAACATGGCAACTCGGAAAATGGCTGTGGGATTTGATTTTCTTAAAAACTCAGCTGGTTTCGCTGTTGCATGGACACCACTAGATTATAAACCAAGTGACTCATATTTCATGGTCTACTGGGTTGGTATTATTAACACGTTAATTCTAGCTGGAATTTCGATTGTTCTTGCGACATTTCTAGGATTTGTCGTTGGTATATTGAGGCTTTCCAGGAATTGGTTGGTTGCACAAATCGCGTCTTGGTATGTAGAAGTTTTACGAAACACCCCGCTGTTATTACAAATAATATTTTGGTATCTAGGTGCTTTTGCAAACTTACCTCGACCCAAACAGTCTATAGAGATATTTGGTTTTGAGTCACTGGTTCTTAACAACCGCGGTCTTTATATTCCGAAACCGCAACCAGAGGACCTATTTTGGCTTACTGTATTGGCCTTTGTTGGAGGGTTAATTGTTGCTGTAGTACTAAATAAGCGGGCAACAAAAAAACAACAAGAAACCGGCAAATATATCTCCACGTTGGTTCCTACTTTGGTAGTCATTTTTGTTTTGCCGATATTGGTGTTTTTGTTAACGGGGATGCCACTTGATTGGGACCTACCCTTATTAAAGGGTTTCAATTATAGAGGCGGTGGGTTTGTACTGCCTGCAATGCTTGCAGTTATGGTAGCCCTTGTTGTCTATCACTCGGCATATGCGGCAGAAATGGTTAGAGCCGGTATTCTTTCTGTGAGTAAAGGTCAAACGGAGGCGGCTTCATCACTAGGGCTAAAACAAAGTTTTGTTATGCGATTGGTAATTATTCCGCAAGCAATGCGTGCAATAGTTCCACCTATGATCAGTCTGTGGATGAACGTGGTCAAGAATTCATCATTGGCGATAGCAATTGGTTTCCCAGATCTTGTTTCGGTATTTATGCAAACGTCACTAAACCAGTCTGGTCATGCTGTTGAAATTGTTGCTATGGTTATGGCTTTTTATATGACGGTGAGTTTGACGATTTCGGCATGTTTAAATGTCTACAATAAAAAAATACAACTTACGGAACGTTGAGACGGATGACTGAAATCACAGAGCAAAATACAGTGTCGGAGAAGTTTGTACCAAAACCAGATCTTCCACCGCCGCCAAATACCACTGGCGCGATAGGATGGCTTCGATATAATTTATTCGACGGTTTCCTAAGTTCCTGCTTGACCGTTCTGAGTCTCATAGCAATCGGCTTTTTATGCGTAAACTTTTATGAATGGGCTTTCACCAAAGCTGTGTTAGAAGCAACCAATAGGCAAGAATGTAGAATTACACCTACGGAGTTTGGCACCTGCTGGGCCGGCGTGGAATTCTGGTTTAAACGATTTATATACGGCCGTTATACTGACTCGGAGATTTGGCGTGTAAACTCAGCAGCGATAATTCTTATTCTCTGGATGGTCCCTGTTTGGCTGCCACGAGTTACCGCAAAACTTAACATTGCGCTCACCGGCGTTCTTATTTTCCCGTTCCTCGCTGGTTATATGTTTTTGGGTGGTGAGAGAAACTGGTTTATGGAGATAATGGTAGCTGTTGCCCTTGGCTGTTTTATAACCGTCATTGTGCACTCTTTTCTATGTCTCGTCACCGGTTCAGGGATATCCAAGTGGATCATTAAGCTTGCTGGATTTGCCGGCCGTAGTGAGCGTTTACACAAAGTCCCCGTAATTGTATCTGCTGCAATAATGTTCCTAATCAGTTTGTTTGTAATCAATGGTGTAGCCTTTAAAGAAATGTCTAATAATCTTTGGGGTGGACTATTTCTAACCTTAGTTATTTCCGGGATTGGAATAGCCACTGCCCTTCCGGCGGGAATTTTATTGGCGCTCGGCAGACGATCTAAAATGACAGTAATTAGGGTGCTTTGTGTTGCTTTTATTGAACTTTTTAGATCGGTTCCATTGATAACGATATTGTTTATGGCTACCACCATGTTTCCTCTCTTTTTGCCAGAGGGGTTTCATATCAACAAACTGGCAAGCGCTATTGTAGCTGTTTGTCTGTTCGCTGCTGCTTACATGGCTGAGGTGGTAAGGGGAGGGCTCCAAGCAATACCAAAGGGACAATATGAGGCAGCCGAGGCGGTAGGACTAACTTACTGGCAATCAATGGGATTTATTGTAATGCCGCAGGCGCTAAAATACATGATCCCAAATATCGTAAGTAACTTTATGGGATTGTTTAAAGATACCACGCTCGTCAGCATCATAGGGCTTTATGATTTGTTGGGTATGATAAATGCGGTTAGCCAAGACCCAAGATGGATTGGTTTGCATCATGAACCATTATTTACAGCTGCTGTTATCTTCTTCATTGGTTGTTTTGCTATGTCGAAGTACAGCCAGCATCTGGAGAGAAACTTAGGCGCAGGTCACGGTCGTTAGTAGATTAATTCATTCGTTTATACCGAGGAATTCATAAAATGAATACAAAAACGGAAACCGAAAGTAACCAACTTCAATCCGCTGCTTCAGATGAGGTGGCTATTTCGATGTCTAAGGTAAATAAGTGGTTCGGTAACTTCCATGTCCTTAAAGATATAGACTTATCTATTTATAAGGGTGAACGTATTGTTATCTGTGGGCCATCGGGTTCAGGAAAGTCCACACTTATAAGGTGTATTAATAGACTTGAAGAGCATCAAGATGGAGACATAAGCGTCAATGGTGTAACGCTAGACAGCAATTTGAAAAATATCCACGCCATTCGGAGCGATGTCGGTATGGTCTTTCAATCTTTTAACCTTTTTCCGCACCTCACTGTTTTAGAGAACTGCACATTAGCACCGGTGTGGGTCAGAAATATGACAAAAACAGAGGCGCAGGAGATAGCAATGGAGTATCTCACGCGGGTGAAGATTCCAGAACAGGCGGAAAAATATCCCGGCCAGCTCTC
>DEBE01000050.1 GCA_002348425.1 Alphaproteobacteria bacterium UBA2964
CATTTCCTCGTTTGCTTCAAAACCTCCACAGCAAAGAACAACGCCGCAACGGGCTTTTATATTCTTCTGGGTACCATCAATATCTTCAAACTGTACCCCAAGAACTTGCCGATGGTCTGAGGAAATCAAACGCTCCGCACCAAATTTGTACCGGACCTCTATATTACGTTGATTAATGTTATCTTCTAAAACCCTGAACATGCGCCAGCCGTTAGCCGAGGGTCGTGCCATGATATGGGGGTAGGTTTTTTCCTGCGTCTCATAGCCTGGCACGTGGGTTATATTGGTATGGTAAAATGTTTCGGTGCCGGGAAGAGGATAATTCGCGGCTTTTTGAGTTGTTTCAACTTTTGCGTTACTAGTTTTTGCAAGTGCAATCACCTCACTCTCAATTTGAACCATTCCCTCAGCGAGAGCCCGAGTGACATCGTCGGGTGTACGTCCATCATTAGTCGCTTGGAGATAACTGAATGCTTTATCGAGGTCTCGGGCTCCACGCATTGCACCACCCGAACATATCGAGATACCACCCGGGTACTCTGCCTTTTCTGCCAATAACACTTTTGCACCATTGTCTGCCGCTGTAATTGCGGTGAGTGCGCCAGCAAACCCATAGCCTATTACGATGACGTCGAAGGCTTCTTCAAATTTAAATGGTGCATTTATTTCATTCATATTGAGACCCAGAAATTTCTATATTCAGGATTAACCTTTAACATGGCGTGGGCTTATCCCCAAACTGCCTATCAGAAAGTTAAACAGAAAGTCTCGCGAAAAGGCCATAATACGTCAATTGTTAACGGCCCTTGGGTTAGCATTCGCCGAAAACCCTTGAAAAAATTTTATCAATATTTTTTATGTGATACCCAATATCAAACAGTTCGGAAAGCTCTTCCGTGGATATTTTTTCTAAAACTTCTTTATCCGCTTTTAGTTCATTTAGAAAATCTGCACCCTCTTTCCAGACCTTCATCGCATTGCGCTGTACCGCATTGTAGGCGGCTTCTCTACTCATTCCTGCTTGCGTTAATGCTAATAAAACTCGTTGTGAAAAAACTAATCCTCCAAGAGCGTCAAGGTTTCGCTGCATCATGTTTGGATAAACCATCAATTTCTTGATCACCCCAGTCATTCTGGCAATCGCAAAATCAAGCGTTATTGTAGCATCAGGTCCGATCATTCGTTCTACAGACGAGTGAGAAATATCACGTTCATGCCAAAGTGCTACATTTTCCAGTGCCGGTATGACAGAAGACCTGACGACGCGCGCTAACCCTGTGATATTTTCCGTGAGTACGGGGTTCCGTTTGTGCGGCATGGCAGAGGAGCCTTTTTGACCGGGAGAAAAATATTCTTCCGCTTCACGTAACTCGGTACGTTGCATATGACGAATTTCTACGGCCAGTCTTTCTAAGGAACTTGCAATTACGCCCAAGATAGAAAAGAACATCGCGTGGCGATCCCGGGGAATAACTTGGGTGGACAACGGTTCTGGAATCAAACCCATTTTCTTTCCAACGTGCTCTTCTACAGATGGGTCAATGTTTGCAAACGTACCTACGGCACCCGAAATAGCAACAGTCGAAATTTCAGTCCGGGCAGCCATTAGGCGATCGAGGTTGCGATTGAATTCAGCGTAATGACCAGCAAGTTTAACACCGAAAGTTGTTGGTTCGGCGTGTATGCCGTGGCTTCGTCCAATGCAAATAGTCTTTTTGTGTTCAATTGCGCGTTTTTTTAATGCTGTAAGTAGGTCTTTGATATCTATAATAAGGATATCTGCTGCCTGTTTCATTTGAACGGCTAAACAGGTATCCAGTACATCCGATGAGGTCATACCTTGGTGGACGAAACGAGCCTCATCGCCAACATGTTCAGCAAGATTGGTTAGGAACGCAATGACATCGTGTTTCGTTTCGCGTTCGATTTCATCTATTCGGTCAATTTCCCACGCCCCTTTTTCCCAAACAGCTTTAGCCGCATCTTTGGGAATGACCCCGAGGATTGCCTGCGCATCACAAGCGTGAGCTTCAATTTCATACCAAATCCGGAACTTGTTTTCTGGTTCCCAGATCTTGACCATGTCGGGCCGACTATAGCGGGGTATCATGGACTGTACCTGCTAACATTTTAAACAATACAATGGCGGTTTAGCAGAAATTCCCGACTCGTCAAACCAATCACGTTATTTATCAACTTTTTTTGACAGAATTATGACAATATTATGAATCGGTAAGTTTGACGGGGTTTTTTTTTATTGTATCAAAATTTGATGTTCTTCGTTTTGGAATCATCGGCTTAGGTGGTGCGACAAGCCAGATGTTACCCAGCTTAGTGGCACACCCCAGAGTACAACGACGAACTATATGATTCCATTGTCTAAGGTCGAGAGCCGGTTCGCAATGGTCGATGGGGTAAGGCTACGATGGAAGCCTCGCTAGCTGTTCGTGAGTCGACCCGAACTAAAAAAGAGATCGTTCTTGAGCATCAAATCCCTGCAGTCACCATCTGAGAGAGTAGTGTTAGTCCAATTCGATCTCAGTCATTAAGGAAATAACCATTGTTGATCGCTTGATGCCAAACATTGATAATCGGTGCAACGAGACCCTCCGGTAATCCCTCTTCTGGATATTCATAGTGATGACTTCCCGTACCGAGTTTTGTTAATTGGACTTTTGGTGATGGTTTCATAGCTGCGAACATTGGTAAAACAATATTGTCATACACCTCTTCAGTGTGATCCCTGCTATGTTTGCATATTGAAAGAAGAATTGGGGGAACGGGCTTTACATTCTCACCACTTAATTCTCTCCCATAACCAAGGTAACGTGAAATTAGGGTGCTGGTATCTTTTTCGTTCATTTGAAGGCGTTTTGCTGCAGCTTGGGCCGCGGCTTTAAGGGCGTGATCCGCGGCGTAATGCAGTGGAT
>DEBE01000213.1:0-860 GCA_002348425.1 Alphaproteobacteria bacterium UBA2964
CTCACTATCCCGAATTTAAGGATTTTTTGATTGAAGCCTTTGAGTTAGACAAAGATCCACTAAGGACGCCGGGTATTTTGGAAGTCGATGGCAGGTACTACGAATTAATATTTGTAGGTCGTTCCGGGCAGCCCTTTCCCGCGGCGATCGAGATTGCGGCACTTGTTGAGGGTTTAGAACCAATGGACACTGAACAAACAGACAAGGACCTTTGGAAGATCATGGAGTGGTTAGTTCAAGGCGTTGGTGGTCGATGGACGATCGAAGCGCTAAGGACAACCGGAAAAATATATCGGGTTATACCTGAAGGTATCGAATAGAGAAGGAGCAGAGAGCTAGATTATGTTAGCGACGCTGAATTTCGAAGACGTTCTTTTCTGAGACGGAATCTGCTTCATATTTCAGGAATTCTTTCACGTATTTTGCGCCTTTTACACGAATGAGCTCTTGTATGGACTGCACAACCATCACTTCAGCTACGTCAGCTTCGTCTAGGCTAAGTTCCTTACCTTTTTCGTACCCAGATTCTAGTAATTCCTTGGCTAACGCGTATTTACTCAAAAGACACCCCTTATGTTTCGTGCCGCGAGTGTAAGCCTTATCGGCACAAGATGATAGATTAACTGCATGGGCTCATGACTTTATCTTAAATGATCTCTTGTGATGACAATTAAGATCACAAACCATAAGCGCTAGTTGTATTCCTAGCGGTATGCTAATTTTCCGGAAGGTTTGATATAAGAACCTTTATGCATAATTCGAATAAATAGAACGGAAACAAAAATGAAAATAATCAAATTATCTTTGGTGGCTGGCCTTAGCTTGGCCTGGTTTAGCTCTTTAAACGCAGCGGGTATCGC
>DEBE01000213.1:1262-2778 GCA_002348425.1 Alphaproteobacteria bacterium UBA2964
GATATTGCAATCGCAAGCGGGCAAACGACGATCGTTCATAAACAGAACGTCGGAGTCGGTGGCGAATACCGGTTTCTATGGGTGGATTTTTATGAGAGTTATTCGCAAAAAGCAAAGCAAGCGTATTCCGATGTTGGGAATGTTTATACGAAAGGTTGGGAAGCTTATATCAGGAAACTTGAATCCTCAGATGCGCTGAAGCCAGTCAGAAGTTACTCGATGACCTCGCTGGATGATATAAATCCAGGTAATTACATCGTTCAGGTTTACACATGGGATCCTAAACCTGGCCAATTTGCGAAGAGCTTGGCGGCTATGGAAGAAGCTAAAGAAATATTCGAAAGTCACGGGTATCTGATCGACATATGGCAGCACGGTCTTGGAAGCGGCAATTATCTTCAGTTTGTTATGTTGTCTGAATCAAGAGAGGCTCAGGCGAAGTCCTTTGAAGCATTGCTCAATGACGAAAAATGGGCACCAAAACAGCAGGACTGGTTCGATAAAGAAAAGTACGGAAGTCTCGTTGAAAGCTACGAAATGACGGTTTTGAACTAACCTTAAACTTGGGTGGTAGTTCAGACTGAGCGGTTTCTCATTCTATTATGAGCCGCTCAGGTATTGCTGGTTGGTCTGGTGTTCGCCAAAGTCACAACGAAGCTGGTGTTAGCGAAAGGTTGTAGGTTCGTTCAGGAATGTTGATCATATTGTTTGCGTTTGCTTCGCCTGCAACGTTCACCACAGTAGAGTACAGACTCCCAATCTCTTCGCCATTTCTTACGCCAGGAAAAGGGAAGTCCGCAGGTTTTGCAGATTTTGGTAGGTTTTAACACGTGTTTTGGTCGATGAAGCGATCAGCCAGATCGAATAGTTCTATTTTTTTAGAGCTATCCATTTTATTTAGCGTACTTACTTGAAATCCAAGCCGAGGATTGGACTGATAAAACGATTGGTGCCTATCTATGAATCGCCAATAGAGGCCATCTACCACATTGCACCATTCGCCCCTCTTATAATTGCTCATTTTAAGGATATAGTTTGATCCGCACGTATAAGGCTTTGTAGACATTAATCCACCATCCGAGAAGGTAGCCATGCCATATACATTGGGAATCATGACCCACTCCGTGGAGTCGATGTACATTTCCATAAACCATTTATAAATTTGGTGTGGACTGACTCCGCTAAGATTCATCAGATTGCAAATGACCATTAAACGAGGAATGTGGTGGCTATAACCCGTTTTCTGGGCACCTAATATACAGTCATCTAGGGGCAAGATGCCGGTCTTACCCGAGTACCAGGAGTCGGTCAGTTGTCTGTCGTGTCCCCAATAGTTTTTCTGTACCTGGGTTTCTGAATCCTCTCTATAGATGCCTCGGATGAATTCTCGCCACCCGATAACTTGACGTATGAACCCTTCAAGCGAATTTAAAGAGATATTTTTTTCTTGCGCGTACTCAAGCACGAGTTCAACCACTAAGTCTGGCGTCAATAGCCCGATATTAATTGAGCTACT
>DEBE01000209.1 GCA_002348425.1 Alphaproteobacteria bacterium UBA2964
TTCAGGAATATTGAAAGTTGCCGTACTACTAGCAAAGGAAACATCGCAAAGAGAAGCCACCGCGGTTCCAAATCCCATGCAGCGGCCTTCTATTACCCCGACAACTGGGACTTGAGCATTTCGGATAGCCTTGTAACAGTTAAAAATCGAGTCATATTCTGGTCTGCGCTTATAGGCTTCTGGGTCTGGTTTTCCCGCATCTTTATTACGCGCTCGACCGGTACAGAAATCAGGGCCGCTACTTTTAAGCAAGACCATATCAGAAGTTTCATGCGCTGAGAGCATCGCTGCTGAAAGTTCGGCGGCCATTGCATCAGAACAGGCGTTGTCTTCCCGGTTAAGGGTAGCTTCCAGAATGCGTCCATTTTGCTCAATTATAAGTTCATTTTTCATTTATCACCTCGAATTACTTAAAGTCAGAAAATTTTATCACCCATTTATTAGGCCTTCGATATCACGCACCCTCATGGGAATTATCTCTATAGACTTACCAAGTGGTGATAATGCATCATTGACCGCACTTGCTATAGCGGCTGGAGCTCCAAGATATCCAGACTCTCCAGAACCTTTTTGACCAAATGTAGTCAACGGTGATGGTGTATAATGCTTCATGATATCAATCTTAGGGATTTCATGGGATGAAGGCAGTAAATAATCCATAAAAGAACCTGACAGATGCTGTCCACCTTCATCATATTCAAATTTTTCATAAAGTGCGGCGCCAATGCCGTGGGCGATACCACCTATAGTCATTCCACGCACAATATCCGGATTTAAAACGGTTCCACAATCATGTCCCATAAAATATTCTAAAATTTTTACCTGGCCAGTATCAGGGTCAATTGATAAAAGAGGAATATGGGCCTCAAATGCATAGCAGGGGTACATTTGTACTGTACCATCATCAGCAGGCAATGCACCGCCGGTTGGTACTTCCCAAGTATGTTGGGCCTGCAAACCGGGTTCTGAATCTAAAGGCATTTTATGATAATTACGGTGTGCTATATCGACTAGCGTATTCCAGTGCATTTTTTTGTCGGCGTCATCGGTCACTGAAATATCACCACCATCATAACACAATCTATCCACGGGCAGTTGGAAATTGTGTGCGGCAATTTCTAAAAGTTGTTTTTTTATTTTTTTTGCCGCTTCTGCTGCGGCTCCACCGAGCATTATAGCCATTCTACTACCAACGGGACTATTTGAAGGAAGAGCACCCAATGATTCTGAATGAACTGCGCGGACTGTATCGGGATCCCTTTGGAGCACCTCTCCTATTACTGCTGAGAGCAAGGTTTCATGGCCCTGTCCAGAACTAGATGTTCCCATCATTGCGGTAATAGATCCTAACATATCAACCTTAATCAAGCAGGATTCCATCCAAGTCGTTGTATCGTTTTTGGGATTAAGGAATGGCTCAAAGGATGAGTTTCCACCAGATGGTTCTAAGCAAGTAGAAAGCCCCAAACCAGCTAGTTTCCCGGAAGATCGCAATGAGTCACGTTTTTTAATCAAGCCGTGCCAGTCAGCGGTTTTTTGAAGCCTCGATAAGACGTTTAGGTAATCCCCGCTATCATATTCTGATCCAGACGGAATTTTGTAAGGAAACTCATCAGGCCTTATGAGGTTTCGACGCCTAATTTCATCGCGATCTAGTCCGAGTTTAGCGGCAACCTTGTCCACCATTGTTTCGATTGCAAAATTTGTAGGGGCCTGCCCAAATCCCCGAACGGCTTCTTGGCTAGTTTTATTTGTTGTCACCGAGATAGCATTATAAGAGGCGCTTTTTATTCGATATGGCCCAACAATTGCACTGACGGGTTTACCAAGTTGAAGTGGTGCTCGACCTGGGTAACAGCCTGCATCATCGGTGGCCTTGATACGCATAGAATTGATTATGCCTTCATCGGTATAAGCGACTTCCATGTCGAATATGCGATCCGGCCCGTGCATTTCACCGCCTGATAAATTTTCTAGTCTGTCTTCATTGAAACGTACTGGAGCACGCAGCTTGCGAGTCAAATAGCTGACAATAACAGTTTGTCTAATACCACGTTTGAGGCCATATGATCCCCCAACGTCTATATCAAAATGTACGTTGATTGCGTTAACTGGCAAACCTAAAGCCCTAGCAATCTGCTCGGGATATTTTGGCATTTGGATTGATGCCCAGACGTCCAGAATGTTTTTGCCCTCATCCCATTTGGCTGTGACGACGAAAGTTTCTATCGGTATGGTAGAATTTCTACTCCATTTTACTCTGAACTTGAGCTTATTGGACGAGGCAGAAAAATCCTCATCCACACTGCCCCAAACCCAGGTTTTATCACAAAGAATATTGGACCCATGTTGAGGATGAACCATAGGAGCCCCTGGTTTGATAGCTTCTTCCGGGTCGATGACAAAGTCTAAAGGGTTGTAATCGACGTTAACAAGTTCAGCGGCATCCTCCGCGATGTGGCGCGTTTCTGCCACGACGGCGGCAACCCACTCACCAGCATAACGTGCACGTTGATGGGCGAGAGGTATGCGTTTGACATTTGGCAGGTCGAGCCCGGACAGGAGTGGATTAATATTGTTGAATAACTCTTCTCCCGTTAGAACGTATCTAACACCTGGCACTTTTAATGCCACATCTGCATTAATAGATCGGATTTCTGCACAAGGGTATGGGCTCGTAACCATTGCAACATGAAGTGTACCGGGTAGTTTATAATCGGCTGCAAAATTTCCACGTCCCGTAATAAATCTCCTGTCCTCGGTCACACGACGTTTGTTTGTAATGTATCTGAAATTCTTATTTTTGGTCTCATTTGTCATCAGGAAGTCTCTCTCAACTTCTTAGATGCTAATTGCACTGCTTCTACTATTTGTTGATATCCCGTGCATCTGCAGAGGTTGCCCCCAATAGATTCTCTAATTTTCTCCTCAGTTGGATGGGGGTCTTCTTTCAGTAATGCATGCGTTGCAATTAACATGCCTGGTGTGCAATATCCGCATTGCATTGCGTGTTGTTCCCAAAAGGCGTCCTGCAATGAACTGAGTTCACCTTCCGGCCCTTCAAGACCCTCAACTGTTGTGATTTTATGGCCATCTGCCATAACGGCAAAAACCAAACAAGATCGAACGGGTTGACCATCTAGGATGATTGAACACGCCCCACAGACACCATGCTCGCAGCCAATATGCGTACCTGTTTGATCGAGGTTATCACGGAGAAAATCTACTAACGTCATCCTAGCTTCAGCGAAACCCGACACTTCGCGCCCATTTAATTCTAGAGTAATTTTATGTTCGCTCATCTTAAAATGCCCTTCGCCCGATCTCTCGCATCACAAATTGCTCGTGTCGCCATTACCTTTGCTACTCTGCTCCGATAGTTAGCATCCGCATGCACATCTGATTGTGGCTCAATCAAATTGTGAAAATCATTACAGGTTACATTTATAAGCTCATCGCTGAGACTTTTTCCTAACATTAGTTCCTCTTGAGGTCTGAGACGCACAGGAGTTGGTGATGCCCCACAAATAGCAATTGAAATCTGTTTACAATTATCGCTATCGTCTAAAAGTATTTGTGCAGCGGCCGCAGCTAAAGCATAATCGCTGTCTCTAATACTTACTTCGTGAAAACCAAAACCAATTTTTTCTCCAGTCCAAATAGGGAAACGAACCTCGACGAGACATTCGTCGGGAGCTAAGGATGTTGCCATAGCTGACTCAAAAAATTCATTAGCGGGTATATTTCTCGTACCTCGAACGCTTTTGACTGCTATTATTGCTTCCAAGGTTTGCGCTATTAATGGTATTTCGGCGGCTGGGTCAGCATTGACTAGGCTGCCGCCAATGGTTCCTAAATTGCGTGTTTGGGTGTGCCCTACATGGGAAAGGGCTTCAGCGAGCAATGGTAATTTTTCATTCACAATATTTGACGATAGTGCCTCAGCCTGTCTTGTCTTTGCTTTTATCACAAGCTGTTCATTCTCGATAGTTATGCCTGCGAGTTCTTCTACTTCATTTATATCTATCAGCTTTGACGGGCGTGCGAGGCGCATAGCCATTAGAGGGATTAGGGTTTGGCCGCCAGCAATTATGCGGGCCTCTTCACCGAATTCTGAGAGGGCCTTACAGGCTTCATCCAGCGTTTTTACCCTTATATAATCAAAAGAAGCAGCTTTCATTTGGCCTATTTATATAGCTATAAACATTTCTTAAACAAATAGTTTTAATTTGAGCCACCATGGATATGGAGCGACTGGGGGGTTGTCAACATGTCACTGTATGGTATGGCAAGTAAAAAAAATTATTTAGTGATATGAGCGATACAGAAAATGAACAGCCTTAAAAGAGACTATCCTGATCTTCACGATCATATAAAAGCATTAGATGAAGCAGGGCTTCTCATCACAGTAAATGAGCCGGTCGATAAAGATTCTGAAATGCACGCACTGGTGCGTTGGCAGTTTGTGGGTGGGTTAAAAGAAAGCGAACGCAAGGCTTTTCTTTTCACAAATGTTGTGAATGCCAAGGGAAAGAAATATCACCTTCCAATTGTCGTCGGTGCGCTTGCGGCGAATCAGGATATCTACAGTATTGGTATGGGTACATCGGTGGGAGACATTGGAAAAAAATGGGATGATGCGATTGCTAATCCGATTGAACCGACAATTGTAGAGGAAGCACCTTGTCACGAGATAATTTTAGAAGGTGCCACTCTTCTTGGCGAAGGAAACGGCATTGATTCTCTTCCAATACCGGTTTCAACGCCAGGGTTTGATGCCGCCCCAACGCTTACCTCCACGAACGTAGTAACTCGTGACCCCGAGACTGGTATTCAGAATATGGGAACCTATCGAGCGGCTTTAAAGGCCGCTGATCGAATGGTTGTCCGTATGGCAACGAGAGTGGGTGGTGCGGGTGGTTACGCACACTATAAAAAGCATCAAAAGCGTGGCGATAAAAAAATGCCGGTTGCTGTAGTCTTAGGCTGTCCACCAAAAGTAGCTTTTATGGGTCCGCAGAAACTGCCCTTAAATATAGACGAGGTAAATGTTGCTGGTGGTTTGGCCGGAGCTCCGATCAATATGGTTCGAGCTCGAACGGTTGATTTGCTGGTGCCAGCGGAATCAGAATTGGTGATTGAAGGGATTATTGATACTGAAATGGTAGAGCCAGAGGGCCCATTCGGCGAAAGCCATGGTCATGTAGCATTAGAAGAATTTAATATGCCAATGCAAGTTACGGCGATCACGCATCGGAAAAATGCAATTTTGACTTCCTATATTAGTCAAGCAGCTCCCTCAGAATCTAGTGTTATTAAACGGGTAGCATATGAACCTCTTTTTCTTGCTCATTTGCGCGACGCGCTAGGTATTAAAGGTGTTAAAAAAGTTTCTCTTCATGAACCGCTGACTGGCCTATTGCGAGTAACAATTGTAACCGTCGATAAAGCTACCCCTAAAACCGAAATTTGGCGTTCACTATATGGGGCTGCTTATTTCAAGGGAGATTGCAGCAAGGTTTGTATAGCAGTTAATGAGGACATAGATCCGGATAATGCTGATGCTCTTCTTTGGGCTATAGCATATCGCTTGAATCCAGTTGATGATGTTATTACGCTTGCTCACCGAGGCCAGGGTCATGGACCAAAACGTGAGCATACGGGAGAGGAAGACTCTACCCTTTTGATTGATGCAACAATGAAAAGTGCTATGCCGCCGGTTGCCTTACCTACAAAAGAATATATGGAAAAGGGTCTAAAACTATGGAACAAGCTGGGTCTACCCCCAGTGCGACCGATGCCTCCCTGGTTTGGTTATTCGCTTGGCGATTGGACACAAGAATGGTCTGATGCGGCCGAAAGGGCGGCATCAGGTAATTATCTAGAAAACGGGCTGCTCACTTTGCAAAGACAGCAGAGCAATCTTGTTCCGGAGACTTCCGTTCGGGATACGGAGGTGGGCTGGGAAGAAAAAGAAAAAATATAAAAATATCGCAGCAGATATTTAAAAGTTTGACATAAAATTTTTGCCAATACAGTATGCGCGGGTGTGACTAGGGGCTTAATCCCGACACTACCTGAACAGTAAATTTTAATCCTTTTGGGGGGACAAAGATGAATAAATCAAGTTATGGTCTGGGGATTGCTACAGCTGCTATTGTAGCGGTGACAGCAACCTCGACATTTGCAGCAGAGAAAACACTTAAAACGGTCACTGCTCTGCAGCAAACTAATGTTTTAGCAAAATCCTATTTGAAGACTTTTGTAGGGCCTGCAAATACATTAGGCAAAGGGCTAATCCAAGTCAAAAATCTCGGTGGGCAAGAAATTGTTCCTCCTAGAAAGGCAGCTGCGGCGTTAAAGCGGGGCCAATTTGACATTTTATCCTGCCCGACTGCCTATTATATTGGTACTGTTCCTGAAGGTTATGGACTACTTGCTAGTAACCAAGGTCCTTCGACTCTACGCGCAAATGGCGGGTTTAAACTGCTCCAAAAAATTTATAAGGAAAAGGCTGGCTCTCATTTGTTGGCATGGGGTGAAAACCTTACTTCCTACTATATGTATTTGGCGAAGAAACCAAAAATCGGTAAAGATGGTGTTCCGAATCTCACGGGCATGAAGATGCGCGCAACTGGAACATATCGACCTTTATTCCGTGCTCTTGGTGCGACGACAGTGAACATCAAATCTAGTGAAATCTTTACAGCTATGCAGCGTAAAACTGTAGATGGTTATGGTATGACTGACAGCGCATTGATTGCAATTGGCTTACAGCCTGTTACAAATTACAGAGTTTGGCCTAATTTTTATGTGACAAACCAAGTTGTTACAATGAACCTTAATACTTGGAATTCTTTGACACAAAAACAACGCGATTTCTTAAATAATTTGGCCCTACATTATGAGACTTCCTCAGTTCTCTATGTGGAGCTTGAGCGACAAAAAGAAGAAATTATTATTGCTAAAACTAACAAACCAAAGACTATCAAGCTTAAGGGAGCAGCAGCGAAAAAATATTTAGCAACTGCATATGCTGAAGTTTGGAAGGAATTAAAGAAACGTTCCAAATATCATGATCAGCTCAAACCCCTCTTGTACGTCCAAGGAAAACCAAATCGGCAAATTGATTTTGGCGATGACCGTTTAATAAAATAACGAGCTTGAGGTAATAGGGGAGAATTGCCGATGCTTGAAGCCTTTGATAGGCAGCTCGGTATAATTGTGAGGGCACTCGCGTGGTTTGCGTGTGCCCTTATTCCCTGTATGTTCACAATGATTGTGATCGATGTTTCAATTCGGTCACTTGGGTTTAGACCACCACTTTTTACATCCTCTGTGGTAGAGTATGCATTACTATATCTCGCAATGTGCTCTGCCCCATGGCTAGCACGTGAAAAAGGCCACGTGGTTATAGAAGCTCTCATTACAGTTATGCCAAATTTTATCCGCGTGCCACTGGCTAAAATTGTTTATTTGACGACAGCATTAGCTTGTTTTTTATTTGCATATCTCTGTTGGGGAATTTTCGCTGATTATTGGGTAGGCGGAGAACTTGATGTGCGCGGTGTAGATATGCCTTATTGGCTCCAATTTTTGCCTTTGCCAATATGTTTCGCGCTGGTTGGCCTCGAATTCATAATGTATCTGATAGGATTGCGTTCCTACTATTCTTATGATCTTGGTGAAGTAAAGGACGAACTTTAATCATGGAATGGTACGCTGCAGGGGGGCTACTTTTGGGGTGTGTTGTCGGCGGCATGGCCCTTGGTTTTCCCGTGGCTATTACCTTCATGATCACTAATGTCATCGGGATCTTTATGTTTTCTGGTGGTTGGCCTGTTCTTCCGCAAATTGCAGATAATGCTACGAATCTAATAACATCGTTTACTTTATCACCAATACCAATGTTCATACTGATGGGCTC
>DEBE01000055.1 GCA_002348425.1 Alphaproteobacteria bacterium UBA2964
TTTAAATTCGATGATTTTATTCATTTTCCAGCAGAATTTGATCAAATTATCACTTCAATTACTAAGGTATTGAGTGCTTCCAAGAAAATTTTAATCATCGATGACTCAAAGCTGATCCATAAACACCTGCTCCCGCCACTTTTAGAAAACGGCTATGAGGTCTTTCAAGCCTTTGACGGTTTAGAAGGTTTTGAGAAAGCAAAAAGTGTCCTGCCTGATTTGATTATCCTCGACGTCGAAATGCCAAAAATGAATGGCTTTGAGGTATGTCAAGAAATTAGACGATCTGAATTGACTCAAGATATCTATGTAATGATGTCGAGTACCCTGACTTCAGCTGCAGATCAGAGCATGGGTTTTGAGTCTGGCGTGGATGAATATGTTACGAAGCCTCTGGATATAGACGAACTTTTAGATCGGCTAAAAAAGGTTTTATTTTCCTCACCCGCTGGCCGGGAAAATCTCATTTTGCTGAGCCAGGATGAATCGATAACGCAAACAAACGCAAAAAGTCTCCGGAAACAGGGTTTTACCGTTAAGACCTGCCAAACTATTCGTGAAACCATCCACCTACTTAATTCATTTAATGCTGTTCTTGTTCTATCGGAGATTGATCCGATCGACGGAACCGTCCCGGATTTGATAAAACACCTAAAGTTTGACGAACCGGATAAAAAGATTGAATTGATCATTATCACGGACCGCGATAGTCCCTCCGACTCCAAGATGGTTATGAATTCAGGGGCATCCGCAGTAATTAGCAAACCATTTACAAACGATGGTTTATTGGCCACCGTCGAGAAGACCTTAGCTGAACGCAATTTGCGAATAGAAAATTTACAAATACAAAAGTACCTGTCCAAGGCGTCACGCCGGATCGCAGTGGAAAAATCAATTCTTTTAGATCATTCGTCGCAAACTTTTGCGCAGAATAAGAAGGCAACTATTTTCTTTAGCGATATCGTCGATTTTACAAATAGATGCGAAAGGTACTCTGCGGAAGAAATAGTGTCGCAGATTAATGGGCTTTTTGATTTCATCACGGGTGTCATCGTAGATCACGATGGAGACATTGATAAATTTATAGGCGACGCCTGCATGGCGTTCTGGCTGGATGATGATCAGGATGTTTCGGTAGTTAACGCCGTTCGTGCGGTTTTAGCAATGAAGGAAAATATAGAGCGCTTTAACAATACCCTTTCTGATTTAGCACACGATCCTATTCACATGCGGGTTGGATTGAATACCGGGGATGTGATACTTTGTGATATCGGGGCTTCCAGTAATCGGGTCGATTTAACTATTATCGGAGATGCGGTCAATGTAGCATCCCGAATGGAAACCGCCGCGAAGCGGTATGGGCTGGATCATCTCATAAGTGAAGGTACTGTATCTCGAACTGATGACTATTTTGAATATAGGCTAATAGACCGGGTAATCGTAAAAGGTAAAAATGAACCGGTAAATTGCTACCAATTGCTGAGTGAAAAGGGTCATTCTTCCTCAGCCAAACAAGCTTTACAGGAAACTTACGACCTGGCTCTGCAGGCTTATTTTAGTGGTGATTTCAATGCAGCGGTAAACGGCTTTGAGAAGTCTTCAGAGTTCGAGGACTCTGGGATTTATGCTAATATTAATCCCTCACAGGTATTCCTGAATCGTTGCTACCGCCTGATAGAGGAAAAGCCAAAACAGTGGAACGGAATTTGGGAACTCCTCGAAAAATAGCTTGACAAGGTGTTGATATGACACAAAAAAATCTCATGCCCTGGAGACACTCCCTAGTTTTCAAAATTGTGGGAACAACGGTTTTTGTTTATTTTTTAGTCACCCTGGTGATCACGGCATTTCAGATGTCTAACGAATACACCAATACGAAAAGCCGTATATTCAATGAGGTAAAGATTGCCAGCAATTCAATTAAATCACCGCTTGTTGAGGCTATGTGGAACCTTGACGAGGAAGTCATTAATCGAATTGTGAGTGGCTTGGTAAAAAACCCCTCTATCTCAGGTGCAATAGCGTTTAATTCCGATTTAGAAGAAAGCAGCCGCCACGCGACCAATGCCAAAAGCGGTATTAAAGGGAAAAACAGCTCATCATCAGATAACAACCCTTTCAATCTCAAAAATCCTATCCGCTTCAACTTTGATCTGACAAAAGATGATAAAACTGTAGGTCGTTTAGATGTTTACACCTCTGACGAAATCATATGGGAACAATTGATCGGTGGCTTCTCCCATATAGTTTTAAATAAAGTAATAGAAATTTTTGTACTTGTTCTGGTTCTACTTGTTCTGTGCCTAAAAATACTGCGGCCATTAAAAGTTCTGATGGTTTCAGTAAATGATTTGAGTTTGGGCAATTTAGCGACGAAAGTGGATCATGTGTCGAAAGATGAGTTCGGGCACCTATCTAATTCCTTTAACTTAATGACCGAACGTTTATCAGGAATCATAAAAACAATTTCCGATGTATCAACGAATGTTGCTACTGGAAGCGTAGAATTACGCTCTACCTCGAGTTTGGTCTCGGAAGGCGGCACCACCCAAGCTAGTTCGGTCGAAGAGACATCAACCGCTATTGCAGACATGGCTAATGCCATTGATGGGAATTCTCAAAGGGCAAAAGAGACGGAAGCTAAAGCAGAACTAGTCGCGGATGAGTCCAAAAAGTGCCTAGAGGCAGTTCAGCGTACAACAGATTCGATGAAGGATATTTCAGAAAGAATCACTATTGTAGAAGAAATTACTAAAAAAATCGATTTACTTGCCTTAAATGCCTCAGTGGAGGCCGCTCGGGCTGGTGAACATGGTAAGGGATTCGCAGTAGTGGCGTCCGAGGTAAGTAAATTAGCGGAGATGAGTAAACAGTCGTCCTCTGAAATCCTCAGGGCCGCCAGCGAGAGTAGAGAATTGGCTGAGGCAACCAGTGCTATGCTCGCAAACCTACTCCCGGAAATAGAGACAACTAAAGATTTGGTTGTCAGTATTTCAGCGACGACAGGAGAGCAAAATACAGGCGCTTCCCAAATAAATCACTCGATGCAGCATCTTGATAAATCGGTGCAGAATAGCGCATCCGCCGCTTTACAAATGTCACAAATGTCTGAAAGCTTAGAACAACAAGCGATAAACCTACAACAAGCCATTAACTATTTCCGGTTTGATGAAAAAGATTCCTCGGAAGCATCAAACGTTCAAAA
>DEBE01000102.1 GCA_002348425.1 Alphaproteobacteria bacterium UBA2964
ATGAGGGTATGAGCGGAAATTTTTTATCCTTAAGAAATCAGCCCAAGGTAAAGCTTGAAGTGACACCCTCTGATAATGATCTGTTAATGAAAATAGGGTCCGCAAAAGATCGCAAAGCTTTTGCTACTTTGTTTAGAAAAATAGGTCCACGGGTTAAAGCCTACATGATGAAAATTGGGGGCGATCCGGTAGCATCTGAAGAAATTACACAGGAAACCTTCATACGTGTTTGGCGGAAGGCTGAGCAATTTAATCCTAAAAAATCGTCAGCGACGACTTGGATTTTTACTATTGCCAGAAATTTAAGAATAGATCGCTTACGAAAAGAAAATAAGCCTCTTCTAGATGCAGATGATCCAATGTTTAAACCGGACGAAACGCCAACGCCATTGCAAAACGTTGAACAATCTGCATTAGTGGAGCGTGTAAAACTTTCAATTAATCAATTGCCTGATGATCAACGGGAGGTTGTAACACTCTCCTTTTTAGAGGGCTTGTCTCACCAAGAAATAGCAGACGCCATTAACATTCCACTTGGCACAGTTAAATCGCGTTTGCGTTTATCCTTCACCAAATTACGTCACGCGTTAGGAGATTTACAATGAATGTAAGCCATCACCCACATGACGATTTATTGATGAGCTATGCGGCTGGCGCCTTGTCAGAAAGTTGGAGTTTGGCGGTGGCTACTCACCTTTCATTCTGTCCGGAATGTCGAGCTAGTGTCCAGCTGGCTGAAACGTTAGGTGGAGTTTTGTTGGCAGATACCCCTGATCAAAAGTTGTCACCAAACATGTTAGAAAAGGTATTTGAAAATATAGATTCGAAATCTCCAGAAACTACAACGCCTGGCCCATTTTCTGCTGTGGAGGAGTATGACACAACAAAATCAATTATACCTCCTGTCCTACGTCAATATGTTAATCATGACGTTGATAATGTTCCCTGGAAGTATATTGGCCCGGGCGTTTATCAGCACATGTTAGATCTTTCTGATGAGGGTGGCATTGCTCGTCTTCTTCGTATCAAGGCAGGAAAACCTGTCCCAGATCATGGTCACCGGGGCCGGGAAGTTACCATGGTACTGTCCGGTTGTTACAGTGATCATATTTCATCTTTTAATGCTGGTGATATGCAAGATGTAGACGAAGAAATAATACATAAACCAGTTGTGGGAGAAGAAGAGGAATGTATATGTCTCGTAGTTACTGATGCGCCACTTATCTTTCAGAATTGGCTTCCTAAAGCTTTTCAACCGATCATGAAAATCTGACTTTGTTTTACATTTTGTTGTCTAAAAAAAACACTGACGTCCACTTTCCTTTCCTTCCATAGACTAACAGTTTTATGGTTTTTTTTTAGATCTTTGTAATCCGCCTTTTTTAGGGACTACCTCCCCCTTATTTCTTTTTGTTTTTAATTTTTTTCCACATTATTTTCTGAATAAGAAAATTAGCACTTCCTACTTTAGATTCTATTGAATAACCCGCTTTGCTCTTTGCTAACTACTTTCGCCTACGGGTGCATTTCTAAGGATTTTGGCTATATTGTGGCGAATAGCTGCAGCCTCGTTAAGCCGACCTTCCGACTGTAACTTCTCATATTGATTTATCATTGATGGTAGTTCTACATAATCAAACATCATTGCTACATGCTTAAACATTTTTAACCTTTCTTATCATAATCACTAAACTTAAACTGAAGAACTTTTAAGCACCCCAAATATCGTCGTAACGGGCAGATCCATCTTTGGCCTGATATAAATCACGATGTGTTTTGTTTTGAACTTGTCTAAAGGTAATACTGGTCATAATCGTGCCCAACACAATTGCGACGTGTCCCACAACGAGTACACCCCACCAAAACCATGTTCCGATCGCAAAACAAAAAATTGTAGACCACATCACTGACAAGAAGGTCATAATCTGGAACCGCTGTGCTTTAGGAAGACCCATTAAGGGGTTTCTACGATCATCCATTACTAAATTGTAAAACTTCATAAAAAAACCTTTTTACAAAATTACGCTTTTATTTTCTAAATGGATCACCGATTTCTTTGGAAAAGACTATTTCTATTATTAAAGATTCCTCTAAATAACGTTTTATCGAGGAAGGAAAAATTGAACCAATAGGCGTTCATATTCGTAACATTCATAAAACAGCGCTAAGAAACAAAAAAATTGATATTATGAAACGAGTTATAATCGGGATTACAGGAGCCACTGGTACCATTTACGGTTGGCGCCTTATGGAAATGCTTCGTCAAGAAGGTGAAACGGAAATTCATCTTGTAATGAGCAAATCCGCAAACCTTACATTGAAAATGGAAAATGCTGTAGATCCCTCGTATATTAATTCTCTAGCTCACGAAGTTCATTCTCCCGGTAATATTGGGGCTTCTATATCTTCAGGCTCATTTTCGAGTGCTGGTATGATTATAGCACCTTGCTCAATAAAAACGATGTCTAATATCGCTATGGGCAATACCGGTGACCTTATCAGCAGGGCGGCCGATGTTATCTTGAAAGAAAGACGCCGTCTCGTAGTGGCGATTAGAGAAACCCCCCTTCATGCAGGTCATTTGGGAAATCTAATTAAATTAGCCAATCTTGGGTCAATAATCTTTCCCCCTGTTCCTGCATTTTATAATCGTCCCAAAACATTAGAGGAAATCGTCGATCAAAGCTGCATGCGTATGCTGGATCAACTCGATATCAATTTAGAAACAGCTCCGCGTTGGGGAGAGGAGGGTGGTGTCCCGGCTGTCGGTCAAAAAGGAGCCAACGTCCAATCTGTTTAGCTATTTTTGAAGGTCAGGATCATAGACTATCATTCCGGTTCAGAATAGATTTCACACGCGGCATTAACAAAGGACTAAACCATGCAACTGCGTGAAAAAGATTCAAAAACGAGTGTTTGTAAAAACGTTTATTCTAATGGCAGTAGCCCTAACGAGGTTACAGAT
>DEBE01000045.1 GCA_002348425.1 Alphaproteobacteria bacterium UBA2964
TGTTTCTAAGGAAATAATATGTTGGGCTCTGGAAAATATTTCATCACACTCATCCCTGTCCCCTTTAATGTCATCAACACTAAGGTTATTTGGAACTTCGTGCCAAAGTTGGGGCCTTCCACTTTTTAAAGCCGACACCCCATCAGTGACACTCTCCAAAACATTGCAGTTTATCTCAACCGTTTCAGCAGCATCTCGCGCCTGCGCTGCAGTCTTAGCGACGACAACTGCCAAAATCTCTCCAACGCGACGAATTCGGTCCAAGACTATCGGGAAAAGTGGAGTATAAAAAATTTCAGATCCATCCCGATTTTTAAGCTCCACATCTTTCGGGTTACCCCACGCCGGCATGGGCTTTAAACCATCACTTAACCAGTCATCTCCAGATAATACTTCTACCACTCCTGGCATCGATTTAGCTTTTTCAGAACTGATACTTAATAACACTGCATGTGCATACTCAGAGCGGACCATCACGGCATAAAGTTGGTTGGGCTTACCTATATCATCGCTGAATATTCCTTCACCTTTTAAAAGGCGGTTATCTTCAACTCTAGGGACCGGTGCTCCAATACCGTTCATAAATTCATCCAACTTTAGTTATCCTCACAAGGATTACCTGGGACCTCCCGGATCGAGGTGTTAGGTAAGACATCGTTTCTTCTAAGCTGGGCACTTCTTCTTCCGTTTTCCATATACCGGCCATCTGCAGCACGTTTGGCCATTTCATCCCATTCCTCTGCCCAGTCACCCAATGAATATCCGTGCCAAGGACTTTCCGGTTGCAGTGGAGGTAGATCAAGGTTTTCCCAAAGAGCGGCAGCATGCTCCATATACTCCTTTTTAGGCAATGCAATGGGCGGCATATCTGACTTTAATGTCGCGTCAATTAAAAGCGTTGAGTCCTCTCCGTTAGGTGAACGCCTATCGCGGGGTCCGTAAGGTACGCGATGCCTCAGTATTTGAATATCCAGAGCAGGATTTGCCCTATAGGCTAGTGCCCAAAAAATGGCGTCTCCATTACTGGGATCGATATCATCATTGACCGCAACAACATATTTTCCAATTGCGGCCGCTAGAGATGAAGCACCATAAAGAGCCCTCCACACCTCGGTAGTAGGAACGCTTCGTTCTACCTGAACAAACATTATTCGACGAAGATTGGTAAGATTTTCATGCAAATATACTTTTTTTATACCTTTTATCCCGAGATTATCTCGCAAGTGAGACATGTAAAGGGGTTCATAAGCCACCCGTTTGATAACACTCGATTCGGAAGGTGTGAGTTGCGAAATGATTGATGTAAATACCGCATCTTTCCGCATGGTAATTGCGGTTACCTCCATCGAGGAATTAAAATCTTCTAATGCAACATGTCCGTGACTTTCAGCAAAGGGGGCTTCTGGTTCAAGGTATTCAGTGTCTATTAACCCCTCAAATACAATTTCAGACTCCGCAGGTACCAAGATATCAATCGTTTTACATCGAACTTGGCGGATAGGCTCACCAACGACCCCGCCGGCCACCCCGATTTCGTCGACACCTACCGGAAGTTTTTGAGGTCCCATATAAGCAACTGCAGGAGGACATCCAACTACTATGGCACACGGCATTTTCTGTCCACGTTTCTTATATAACTCCCAGTGCATGTGACCTTCAGCACCGCCCGGGCGAGAAACCATCCTCACGGCTAATCGATTTGAACTTTTCAATCCGGCTCGATACGTACCCATATTCTGAATACCGGTCTCAGGATTACGAGTGGTTACATTAGTAGCTGTTAAATAAGGGGCACTGTCATAACCGGGCGTTGAAATAGGAACAGGTAAACTATCAAGTCCATTACCTTCACCTTTCAACTCTTCTCCCGAAATTAAGATCTCTTGGCATGCTGCTTCATCGACAGTAATCGGATCAATGGGTTTATCCATTGCCTCATTCCATTTTTCTCCAATATTTTCTATTGGGACCCCCATACCTATCGAGTACATGGCTGCATTGGTCGATAACGCCCCCACCACGACTGGCATATCAAATGATCTTCCAAGGCTGTCGGTTACATTATTAAATTTAAAGGCCTTGCGCTCTTCCTCCGGAATTCCACCCCTAAATTGCCATCGAACAAGAGGGTGTAATTGGGTATCCTTGTTAACGGGTTCATCAATTGTCGTAAGCAGTCCCGCCTCATCCAGTTTTTTTAGGTGTTCATGAAAGTCTGGATAGCCGCCCTTCTTGAATGAGTTAACCATGTATGCCTCTTCAAATTTATTGCTCAAAATTTAGCTTGTTGGCATCTAGGGGTATAGGGGTTAGAGGAAATTATTTTTGTAATAGTTGCATCACTGGAGCTAAAAGTCGAAAATTAATAAGTTTGAATATTCTCAGATTTTAATAATATTAATTCAAGATGATTGATAAACGTGTATACGATTTTGACTCAGCCTTAGAAGGCATGTTTGACGGAGCAACGATAATGTCTGCAGGTTTTGGCGCGGCCGGGGCTCCTCAAGAGTTACTCGAAGCAGTTTTAGATCGCGGTTACCGTGATCTTGTTATCATTTCCAATAATGCAGGAGAAGGCGAACGCGGTCTTATAAAACTTCTAAAAGAAAGGCGCGTAGCTAAAGTAATTTGTTCATTTCCAACTTCAAGTAATTCGGAAATTACAAAAGAGCTTTTTGCAAAAGGTTTGTTAGAGCTTGAAGTTGTGCCACAAGGAACGTTAAGTGAGAGGATGCGTTCAGGAGGTGCTGGAATTGG
>DEBE01000207.1:0-1312 GCA_002348425.1 Alphaproteobacteria bacterium UBA2964
ATGATCTAAGGTCATGTGGAGTCTATTTTTTAAGTCTGCTGCCGTTATGTTTTGTTTTACTCGGTAAGATTGCCCATAAAACTCACGCTCATGCCAGCCAGATAAATTCAAAGCCGTTTCTCGCAATGTTTTGCTAGGAATTGTGCCAGTGTGAACAGAGACGCCACCGACCCTTTCACTTTTTTCGATTACCAGCACCTTTTTACTAAATTTAGCCGCTTGAATAGCTGCGCGACGGCCACCAGGCCCGCTACCGATAACAATTAAGTCGTACTTATTGGTAAGATTCATTGAGCCAAGCCAAAGGGTTCAAACTACGACTAGTATATCATAATTCACGAAATTGGTTGAATTTTATTCAATAAACAATTGCTATGTCCAAAACAAAAAAGCGCTTTAAAAGTCACATGACTGATTAATCTCGAAACTTTGATTAAGCGACTTGTCAATTTCCAATAATTAAACAATTTTTTCAAAGCGATTTTGCTTTACTTGGGTTTGGAGCATTAAAATTGGAACAAGATATCTATGATTTCATAATTGTCGGAGCCGGTTCCGCTGGATCGGTCTTGGCTAGCCGGCTTACGGAAAAAAGTAAATGGCGAGTTTTGCTGCTAGAAGCAGGCGCCGCAAGCCACCCATATTCGCGTTTTCCAATTAGTTTTGGGCTTTTGATAGATCATCCAACAGCAAATTGGCGGTATAGTTCGCAACCAGAAGAAGGTACTGCCAATAGACGCATACCTGTACCTCGCGGTCGCTTGCTTGGCGGCTCCAGTTCAATTAACGGCTTGGTTTTTGTTAGAGGACAACCTTTGGATTATGACACATGGGGACAGCTTGGAAACAGGGGTTGGAGTTTTGATGATGTGCTGCCTTTTTTTCAGAAAATGGAACACTACGAACACGGCGAAGATGATTTAAGGTCACAAGGGGGACCGCTACGGGTGAGCAAGGCTACAGACGAAGGACCACTATACGACGCAATAACAGCTGCAAGTAAAGAATTAGGAATACCGCATAACCCGGATTACAACGGCAAATCGCAAGAGGGAATTGTTAGAACTCAAACTACCATTAGCAATGGCGTTAGAATGAGCACTGCCCGCTGTTATTTAAATCCAGTAAAAAATCGACCAAATCTTAGAATTGAAACCAATGCTCATGTTCAAAAGCTTTTATTTGAGGGGAAAAAATGCTCGGGAGTACACTTTAGAAAAAACGGACAAGATAGGTTCGTGCATGCCCACAAGGAAGTAATTGTATGCACCGGAGGTGTAGCCTCACCACAACTTTTAGAATTGTCGGGAAT
>DEBE01000207.1:1716-3507 GCA_002348425.1 Alphaproteobacteria bacterium UBA2964
ATTTACGAGATCATATCAATGCTCGTATACAATTCAATATGAAGCGGGGAGAGTTATCGTATAATCAACGGATGCAAGGTCTTGGGCCAGTTTGGCAAGTAATGAAATATATTTTCCAACGCCGAGGATTCATGACCTTACCATCAGCACCTATGCTAGCATTTTTAAGAACACGGGAAGATATGGAGACCCCGGATATACAAATGCATATGGTGCCTTACGCTGTCAAAAATCCAAAGAAAAGACAGCTCCATAAATTTCCTGGAATGACTGTATCGATATATCAGTTGAGGCCAGAGAGCTTAGGATCTATCCACATACAATCACCAGACGCGAGCGATCAACCTGCTATTAATTTTAACTTTCTTACCGATCCAATCGACCGGGATGCGATGATAGCCGGCTTCAAAAAAATTCGGGAAATAATGAATACTAAGGCGATGAGGGATATACGAGGGGAAGAATTCTCCCCAGGCACAGAAGTTAAGACAGATGATGAAATCTTAAGTTTCATCCGCAACACCGCGGAAACTGCATATCACCCGATTGGCACATGTCGTATGGGGAATGGACCTGAGTCTGTGGTGAACGAACGCCTTAAAGTTCATGGACTTGAGGGACTTCGCGTAGCTGACGGTTCTATAATGCCAACAATGGTATCTGGTAATACAAACGCGGCCTGCATAATGATTGGTGAAAAAGCCTCTGAAATGATCAAACAAGATAATCCAGCCTAGGGAGTTAATTAGCCTCCGACAGAACTTTTTTAAAAAGCGTGAGAGCTTCACTTGCAAATTGCCACATGTTTTCCTCTCTACTATCTGAGTTAGTCTCAAGGGTGAAAACTCTGTTATATCTTCCATTAATTGCAATGCATGTATGACCAGCCGCATCACCATAACGGTTTCCCGATGGCCCCGCAGCGCCGGTTTCTGCTAATCCCCAATCAGCACCCAGCCTTTCTTTTATGGTAGATGCAGCTAGTTCAGCATACGGTTCACTAGACGACCGAATTCCAGGATAATCGTCGAAGTTAATGCCTAATAATTGTTCGCGCGCAACAGCCGTGTAAACAACACCTCCCCCTAAAAAATATCGAGATGCCCCAGGCACAGCTAATAAAGCTGCAGAAATTAAACCGCCCGACGAGGACTCAGATATCGCGACGGTTTCCCCTCGCTTGATAAGTAGTTCTGAAACGTCTTGTGCAATTGATGAGAGGTTTTTCATAAATATCATCCTACGATGTTGATCTTTCGCTCATACTTTAACAATTTCATAAGGATAAAATAACTCAACTCCCAAGCACAAGCTTGTTAAGTAGAATAAGCAGGAGCGACAAAATGAAAAATAACATCGCAATGAAGTATTGGGTTAGAATTTCACTCCATTACCCTCTCAACCGCTCTTAATTAAATACCTTTTGTATAGGTAATGAATTGACTCATGCCATATAAGAAATTATCTGGCGCCTTGACTATTTTAAGGCTATAGTTTGGTCATGGATACATTGTCTGCTATGAAAGTTTTCTGTTCTGTTGTGGAGAACGACAGCTTAGCCGCAGCGGCAAGACTTCTCAATGTATCACCATCCGTTGTCAGTAAACAACTTTCCGCCCTGGAAGACCGGCTAGGGGTAAGGCTTCTAAATAGAACGACTCGCCGAGTAAGTGTGACCGAAGAAGGCCAAGCCTATTATGAACGTTCAAAACGAATTATTGCAGATGTAGATGAAGCTGAAATAGCAATCTCACGCGCCCACTCAGCCCCCCGCGGCTTGTTGAAAGTGAC
>DEBE01000066.1:0-3097 GCA_002348425.1 Alphaproteobacteria bacterium UBA2964
CCCAGAGGCCAATAAACTGGAGGAAGGGGTAAAGGGAGAAGACCCACCTGTATAGATGGGGGTGCAAGCGTTTCCGTATTGCTGAGTTGATGCGGCACGTGGCTTGAACTTCTGGGACAGACGATCCGGCCCATTGGATTCGCTAATGGAGCCAAGTGTAAACGGGGTTAGCATCCAAAATTTAGGTGCTGATCGTAACGCAGGAGAATTTGCGTGAACCGAATGCAGAAGGAAGAGCTAGTTGCCTCACTTAATGGGGTTTTTGGATCGGCTAATCTCGTTATAGTCACCCGTCCAAGTGGGTTGACAGTTGCGGAATCAAACGATCTGCGCCGTCGCATGAGCGAGTCGGGGGCTAGCTTCAAAGTTACACAAAACCGACTGACGCGCCTTGCTTTGGTGGGCACTAAGTTTGAACATCTCGCAGAATTTTTTTCTGGACCTACGGCTATAGCTTTTTCTGAGGATCCCGTAGCAGCTGCAAAAGTTGCTGTTCAATTCTCGGATGATAACGAAAAGTTAGAGATTGTCGGGGGGGGCTTGTTTGAAAACGCAGTTGATACGGCGGAAATCAAAACTCTAGCGAGGCTTCCATCGCTTGAGGCACTACGTGGCAAAATTGTGGGGATGCTTAATACGCCAGCTACAAGAATTGTGGGAGTGGTACAGTCACCTGGTGGCCAACTAGCTCGTGTTGTTCAGGCGCATGCTGTGCAAAGTGAAGCGGCTTAGACCGATTAACTCGATAATATTAAAAAGAAACGCAAAGATAATTAGGAGAATATAATGGCTACTGATCTAGATAAAATTGTCGATGATCTCTCTGGACTCACCGTTCTGGAGGCGGCAGAGCTGAGTAAGATGTTAGAAGAAAAATGGGGTGTGTCTGCTGCTGCACCTGTAGCAGTTGCAGCGGCTGCAGGTGAAGGGGATTCAGCGGCTGCCGCTGATGATAAGGATTCGTTTGATGTTGTCCTGACAGGATTTGGAGACAAGAAAATAAACGTTATAAAAGAAGTTCGGGCCATAACTGGTCTCGGGCTTAAAGAAGCAAAAGACCTCGTCGAAGGTGTGCCAAAGCCAATTAAGGAAGGGGCAACCAAAGAAGAAGGTGAGGAAATTAAGACAAAGTTGGAGGAAGCAGGAGCTACTGTCGAGATAAAATAAGTAATTGTTTCATTCTATTATAATTTGTATTTCCGGCCTTTCGGATTATTTAACCAACCCGAAAAAGTCAGGAACTTTTTGCCGTTCTGGGGTTATGCACCACACTAAAATTGGTGTGTACATCCCATGTACGATTGCTTTTAGCGTTTAAGAGGTTTAAATGGCCAAGTCGTTCACTCAACGTAAACGTATACGGAAAAACTTCGGTAGACTTCAAGAGGCTACCGCGATGCCAAATTTAATCGAAGTACAAAAGGCATCTTACGATAATTTCCTTCAAATTAATGTTCCTGCTGAAGAGCGAGAAGATTCAGGACTGCAGGCTGTTTTTAAATCTGTATTCCCAATCAAGGATTTTTCAGAAAATGGCACACTTGAGTTCGTCAAATTTGAACTTGAAAAGCCAAAATATGATGTTGAAGAGTGTCAACAAAGAGGCGTGACATTTGCCGCTCCACTTAAATTAACGTTAAGGTTAGTTGTATTCGACGTAGATGAAGAAACGGGTGCTCGTTCAGTTCGTGATATAAAAGAACAAGACGTATACATGGGCGATCTCCCATTAATGACCGATAATGGAACTTTTGTAATCAATGGAACAGAGCGTGTCATTGTCTCTCAAATGCATAGATCCCCAGGCGTTTTTTATGACCATGATAAAGGAAAAACCCACTCCTCTGGTAAATATTTGTTTGCCGCACGAATCATACCTTATCGAGGGTCTTGGCTAGATTTTGAATTTGATGCTAAAGATTTGGTATATGTAAGAATTGATCGTCGCAGAAAATTACCGGTCACCACTTTGATGATGGCATTAGACTCGGAAGAAACAAATTCAAAGCGTAAAGAACTAGCTATAAAGGGTGAGACTCTCTCACCAGACGAAGCGGATGGAATGTCCGCCGAAGAAATTTTTTCGGAATTTTATACGACCAAGGTTTATTCAAAACTAAAAGATCATTGGAAGACCTCATTTGATCCGGCTGAGTATGCAGGCGGAATCAAAATAGAAAAGGACCTTATCAACGCCAAGGATAGCAAAATTGTTGTAGATGCTGGAACTCGAGTAACACCCAGACTTGCAAATAAACTAAAAACAGACGGCTTGAAGGAAAAACTCATCAAGAATGAAGAGATTATTGGTCAGTACGTCGCTGAAGATTTAATTAACGAAAAGACGGGCGAAGTCTACGTCAACGCTGGCGATCAAGTTTCGGAAGAAAATCTGGAATTACTAAACCAAAATGGCGTCAAAAAATTACCATTGTTAGGGATCGATCATTTGACAGTTGGGCCTTATATCGTAAATACCCTGTCTATAGATAAAAATAATACTCGCAATGAAGCTCTTATGGATATCTATCGAGTTATGCGTCCCGGCGAACCTCCCACTCCAGAAACAGCAGAAGCTATGTTCAACAGCCTGTTTTTTGATAGCGAGAGGTATGATCTATCGGCTGTTGGGCGGGTGAAAATGAATGCCCGGTTGGACTTAGAGACAGACGATACCTTACGAACATTACGTAAAGAAGATATTTTATCTGTTATAAAATTATTGGTGAGGCTGAAGGATGGCCATGGTGACATCGACGATATTGACCATTTAGGAAATCGGCGAGTGCGTTCTGTCGGTGAACTAATGGAGAACCAGTATCGTATCGGTTTGCTGAGGATGGAGAGGGCTATCCGTGAGCGTATGAGTTCAGTAGAACTCGATATTCAGATGCCCCAAGATTTAATCAACTCAAAACCGGCTGCTGCTGCTGTCAGGGAGTTTTTCGGCTCTTCTCAGCTTTCACAATTTATGGATCAGACTAATCCTCTAAGCGAGATTACTCATAAGCGGCGTTTATCTGCTTTAGGGCCCGGCGGTTTGACGCGAGAACGTGCGGGATTTGAGGTAAGGGACGTACACCCAACTCATTATGGA
>DEBE01000066.1:3420-10726 GCA_002348425.1 Alphaproteobacteria bacterium UBA2964
AACTCATTATGGAAGAATTTGTCCGATTGAAACACCGGAGGGACCTAATATTGGGCTCATTAATTCTCTAGCAACTTATGCTCGGGTTAACCAGTATGGATTTATAGAGACTCCTTATCGTACGGTGAAAAATGGTAAGGTATCTAGAGATGTGGTCTATCTCTCGGCAATCGAAGAGGGGAGGTATACCGTAGCCCAGGCTAACGCGGAGTTGGATAAATCTGGCCGTTTTGTAGAGGATCTTATTAGTTGCCGGGTTAACGGCGAATTTGCTATGGCACGTTGTGAGGATATTGAATATATAGACGTTTCGCCAAAGCAATTGGTGTCTGTTGCGTCAGCTTTAATACCCTTTTTGGAGAATGACGATGCCAATCGCGCCTTAATGGGGTCAAACATGATGCGGCAAGCTGTGCCTCTTGTTCGTGCGGAAGCTCCTCTGGTAGGTACAGGAATGGAAGACGCAGTGGCTCGCGGTTCCGGTGCGACAATTGTGGCAAAACAAACAGGAGTAGTCGATCAAGTTGACGCATCGAGGATTGTTGTTCGAACAATCGGTGATATGGAACTATCATCTCCGGGTGTAGAAATATACAATTTACGAAAATTTCAGCGATCTAATCAGAACACATGTATAAACCAACGGCCATTGGTGAAAGTTGGAGATAAAGTGGAAGCCGGAGATATTATTGCGGATGGGCCATCTACTGAACTTGGTGAACTCGCTCTCGGACGTAATGTTCTTGTCGCATTTATGGCGTGGCATGGATACAATTTTGAGGATTCTATATTGATATCTGAGCGTATTGCTCGCGATGATGTTTTTACCTCAATTCATATAGAAGAATTTGAGATTATGGCTCGCGATACCAAGCTTGGCCAAGAAGAAGTGACAAGAGATATACCGAATGTGGGAGAGGAAGCGTTAAAAAGTCTTGATGAGGCAGGGATTGTTTATATAGGAGCTGAGGTTGAACCTGGAGATGTCCTTGTAGGAAAAGTTACACCAAAAGGCGAAAGCCCGATGACCCCAGAAGAAAAATTGCTCAGAGCGATTTTTGGAGAAAAAGCCTCAGATGTTCGTGATACCTCTCTGAGGTTGCCGCCGGGTGTGGCAGGTACAGTAGTTGAGGTTCGAGTTTTCTCAAGAAGAGGGGTTGATAAAGATGAAAGGGCTTTAGCAATAGAGCGTGAAGAAATTGAACGCTTGGTTAAAGACCGTAATGATGAACTGGCAATTCTGGAAAGAAGTTATGACCAAAGTTTAAAAGAACTTTTGCTTAATCAAACTGTTGTGACCGGTCCGAAAGATATAAAATCTGGTACAAAACTTACACAACAGGTTATTAATGGGTTTAACCCGCGGCAACTTGCCCAATTTGTTATCAAGAACGATAACGTTATGAGCAAATTAGAGGCCGTGCGGAAACAATTTGAGAGCAGTGAGCTACGCCTTCAGGCCCGCTTTGATGATAAGGTTGATAAAGTACAAGGTGGTGATGACCTTCCTCCTGGTGTTATGAAAATGGTTAAAGTTTTCGTAGCTGTAAAACGGAAATTGCAACCTGGGGATAAAATGGCTGGTCGACATGGGAATAAGGGAGTTATTTCGAAAATTGTACCGATGGAGGATATGCCTTACCGTGAAGACGGCACACCAGTCGACGTGGTACTTAATCCTCTTGGTGTTCCCTCAAGGATGAATGTTGGACAAATTCTTGAAACCCATTTGGGTTGGGCTTCTTCGGGACTAGGACGCCAGATCGGTAATTTACTTGACCTTTTCGTGCAAGATGGAAAACTTGACGGCTTAAAGGGGCAGCTAAAGGAGATATACGGCCAGAAGCTCTATAATGAGGATATTTCCAAGCTGGACGACGACGAGGTGTTAGAGCTTGCTGGCAATTTGAGGAATGGTGTTCCAATGGCAACGCCGGTCTTTGATGGGGCGAGAGAAGACGATATAAACGAAATGTTGGAAAAAGCTGGCCTGGAAACGTCGGGACAGGTCACTCTTTTTGATGGAAGGTCAGGAGAGAAATTCGATCGGAAAGTTACAGTCGGGTACATCTACATGCTGAAATTACATCATCTTGTGGATGATAAAATTCATGCGAGATCAATTGGACCTTATAGTCTTGTCACTCAACAGCCGTTGGGTGGCAAAGCCCAATTTGGTGGCCAGAGATTTGGGGAAATGGAGGTTTGGGCGCTTGAAGCTTATGGAGCGGCTTATACTCTTCAAGAAATGTTGACCGTTAAATCGGATGATGTTTCGGGTCGTACTAAAGTTTATGAGGCCCTCGTTAGAGGAGATGATACTTTTGAGGCTGGAATTCCAGAATCTTTCAACGTTTTGGTTAAAGAACTCAAGTCTCTTGGTTTAAATGTCGAACTCAATCGCCATGAAACAACCTAAGCTGTCAGATGAGATTACGGTTATAATTTGTAATATTGTGGTCCTATCTTAGGCCCCAAAGCCAGGAGTGGTTTAATGAATGAATTGATGAACATCTTTGGTCAGGTCAGCAATGCCGAAACCTTCGACATGATCCGAATTTCAATTGCCAGTCCAGACCGGATACGTTCTTGGTCCTTTGGCGAAATAAAAAAGCCAGAGACCATTAATTATCGAACTTTTAAGCCGGAGCGCGATGGGCTGTTCTGCGCTCGGATATTTGGTCCCATAAAAGACTATGAATGCTTATGTGGAAAATACAAACGCATGAAGTATCGTGGTATAATTTGTGAGAAATGCGGGGTGGAGGTAACCCTTAGCAAGGTTCGTAGAGAGCGGATGGGTCATATCGAGTTAGCATCACCGGTTGCTCATATTTGGTTTCTAAAATCTTTACCCAGCAGGATAGGGTTGTTAATGGATATGACCCTTAAGGATATTGAGCGGGTCTTATATTTTGAAAATTATATGGTTGTTGAACCTGGTTTAACGACTCTCGAAGAGCGGCAGCTGTTAAGTGAAGAAGAATACTTAGACGCCCAAGATGAATTTGGGGAAGATGCATTTACAGCTATGATTGGTGCAGAAGCTGTAAAAAAAGTTCTCAGCGAAATTGTATTAGAGGATGAGTTAGACGTTGTTAGAACCGAATTCAAAGAGACTGGTTCGGAGGCAAAAAGGAAAAAACTTGTAAAACGGCTAAAACTTATTGAGGCTTTTATCAACTCAGGAGCGCGTCCTGAATGGATGATTTTAGATGTAGTTCCAATAATTCCACCTGAGTTACGACCTCTTGTACCTCTGGATGGTGGGAGGTTTGCAACCTCGGATCTCAACGATCTTTATCGAAGGGTTATAAATCGAAATAATCGTCTTAAACGCTTAATCGAACTTCGTGCCCCAGATATTATTGTTCGTAACGAAAAACGAATGTTACAGGAATCTGTGGATGCCTTGTTTGACAATGGACGTCGAGGGCGGGTTATTACAGGTGCAAATAAGCGTCCTTTAAAATCTTTATCGGATATGCTTAAGGGTAAACAGGGTCGTTTTCGTCAGAACTTGCTGGGTAAACGCGTTGATTACTCAGGTAGATCTGTGATTGTTGTAGGCCCCGAGCTTTTACTGCACCAATGCGGGTTGCCAAAAAAAATGGCTTTAGAGCTTTTCAAGCCATTTATCTACTCACGTCTCGAAACATACGGTATGGCAAGTACTATCAAGGCAGCTAAACGTCTAGTTGAAAAAGAACGTCCTGAAGTTTGGGATATTCTTGAAGAGGTCATTAGAGAGCATCCTGTAATGTTAAACCGGGCACCAACTTTACACAGGCTAGGAATACAGGCATTTGAGCCAGTTCTTGTGGAGGGTAAAGCAATTCAGCTTCATCCGTTGGTTTGTACGGCTTTTAATGCAGATTTTGACGGTGATCAAATGGCTGTTCATGTTCCTTTGTCGCTGGAGGCCCAGCTAGAAGCTCGCGTTTTAATGATGTCCACTAATAATATACTTAGTCCAGCTAATGGTAAGCCAATAATAGTGCCTTCACAGGACATAGTTTTAGGATTGTATTACTTGACCCTCGATCGAGAAGATCAGCCTGGTGACGGGATGGCATTTGCAGATATTGGTGAAATTGAGCAAGCCTTGGACCGGGGTATTATTACTCATCACAGTAAAATTCATACTCGAATAGAAACTGTAGATAGTGATGGTAAAGCTAAAATTGTTCGGTTAGAGACCACAGCTGGCCGAGTAAAAATAATGCAATTATTGCCGAAGAATAAAAATATCAGTCTCGAACTCGTAAATTGTTTACTGACAAAAAAACAAATTACTAATGCGATTGATACCGTTTACAGGCATTGTGGACAAAAGGATACTGTTATTTTTGCAGACAAAATTATGGCCTTAGGTTTTGAAAACGCTTGTAAAAGTGGAATTTCTTTTGGAAAAGATGATCTGATCATTCCGAAGGCGAAAGAGAAATTGGTAAATGGTGCGCAAAATGAGGTTAAGGAGTACGAGCAACAATATCTTGACGGGCTTATCACACAAGGAGAGAAGTATAATAAAGTCATTGATGTGTGGTCTCAATGTACCGACCAAGTAGCAGAAGAAATGATGAGCGAGATTGCCAATCCCAAAGTCGGTGAACAAGTCAATGCCGTCTTTATGATGGCAGATTCAGGTGCTCGTGGTTCCGCTGCACAGATGAAGCAACTAGCAGGTATGCGAGGATTGATGGCAAAACCATCGGGAGAAATTATAGAATCTCCAATCATTTCCAATTTCAAAGAAGGACTATCGGTCCTAGAGTATTTTAATTCTTCACATGGTGCTCGAAAGGGTCTAGCTGACACAGCGTTAAAAACTGCAAATTCGGGCTATTTAACTCGTCGCTTAGTCGATGTCGCCCAAGATTGCACTATTGTAGAACATGATTGTAAGACTAAACGAGGTCTAACAGTAAAGGCTGCTATTGATGGTGGCGAGGTAATAGACCCGTTGAGTGAAAGAATTCTCGGTCGCGTTCCCTTAGTTGATATTCTACATCCTGTTGGTGGCGAACTAATCGTAAAAGCAGGAGTAATTATTGGAGAGGACAAAGTAGACCTGATAGAGGAAGCTGGTATTGAGTCGGTGCTGATCCGTTCACCGCTGACTTGCGAGACAGTCGGTGGAATATGCGCGCAGTGTTATGGAAGAGATTTAGCGAGAGGTACTGCGGTTAATCAGGGTGAAGCGGTTGGGATCATCGCCGCTCAATCTATAGGTGAACCTGGTACACAATTAACTATGCGTACCTTCCATATTGGAGGAGCCGCACAGCGTGGTGCAGAGCAATCGAGTATAGAGGCGGATTTTGCTGCTAATGTTCTTATTCGAAATCGAAGCGTCGTAATGAATACTGATAAAATTAATATTGTTATGGCGCGAAACACCGAAATTGCTCTTATAGATGAGACTGAAAGAGAGCGCGCTACTTTTCGTATCCCCTATGGTGCCAGGCTCCTAAAGGATGAGGGTGATAAGGTCAAAAAAGGAGATCGGCTTGCAGAATGGGATCCTTATACTTTGCCGATTATTTCAGAGAAGGAAGGAATTGTTAATTATGTTGATCTCATTGATGGAGTTTCTATGAGGGAAATCGTTGATGAGGCAACAGGAATTTCATATAAAAAAGTTGTGGAATGGAAAGCTCAATCTAAGGGTGAAGAACTTCGTCCTCGTATAACTTTAAGAGATCACAAAGGAGAGGTTATAGAATTAGCGAATGGGTCAGAAGCTCGGTATTATATGTCGGTTGATGCTATTTTGTCCGTTGAACCTGAGTCTAAAGTTAATGCTGGTGATGTATTGGCACGTATCCCGAGAGAAACCGGTAAAAATCGTGATATAACTGGCGGTTTGCCGAGGGTTGCTGAACTCTTTGAAGCCAGAAAACCTAAGGACTTTTCAATTATTAGTGAAATTGATGGTCGAGTAGAATTTGGTAAAGATTATAAAGCTAAACGCAGGATAATAGTTAATCCTACCGAAGAAGGTGGAGAGCCTTTCGAACACCTTATCCCAAAAGGTAAGCACATTAGTGTTCAGGAGGGGGATATAGTAGAAAAAGGGGATTTCCTTCTGGATGGAAATCCTGTTCCCCATGACATTCTTCGGGTACTAGGTGTTGAAGCCCTAGCAAACTATTTAATTGATGAGGTTCAGGACGTTTACAGACTTCAAGGAGTGAAAATCAATGATAAACATATTGAGGTAATCGTCCGTCAAATGCTGCAAAAGGTCGAGGTGATGGATCCCGGAGATTCCACGCTGTTAGTTGGCGAAGTCGTTGACCGTGATGAATTTGAAGCGATTAATATTAAGTTGCGATCTGAAAAACAAAAACAGGCAGTTGCTGACCCTGTTTTACATGGAATTACCAAGGCCTCTCTTCAAACAAGGTCTTTTATATCTGCAGCATCTTTCCAAGAAACTACACGCGTTCTTACTGAGGCAGCCGTATCAGGGAAAGAAGATAGTCTTATAGGATTGAAAGAAAATGTGATTGTTGGAAGGTTAATCCCAGCTGGAACAGGGTCATATATGAATAAAGTGCGTAAGGTAGCGCAGGACCGTGATCTGGAAGCAATAGAGGCGTTGGCAGCCCGCCGAACGGATACAGAAGATGTCGAACAAAATCAGGAATTTAAAAGTGAGGAGGGCTAGTCGTCTACCTTGTGCCACAAAAGATAAACAAGTTTTGTTCACTTTTGAGGGTAGACAATTGTATTTGTATTTTTAAATTGTCTCAGATAAATCAGGAAACGTTGTTTTTTCCCTGTTGACGGGAGTTTTGCCCCCAACTATATTGCGCGCCTCATTGGGAACTGGTGGTAGGACTGCATCCTAAACGCGTTCTCGTTGAATTGACGATATGAATAATTTTTGACCCGTGTGTGACGGTGAAATGGCTCTAGGAGAATTGTTTTACGTCTCTTTGGGCCGGTTTGGTGTGGCGATAGGATTATTGCCTTGGATTAGTTTAATTATATTTGATTAGTCTGAGTTATTTGAAATTTTGAGGATTATAAATTGCCTACAGTGAATCAGTTAATTAGAAAGCCCAGAAAGAGGCCAGTCATACGTAACAAGGTTCCGGCCATGCAGGGTTGTCCTCAAAAAAGAGGTGTTTGTACCCGTGTTTATACCACAACGCCAAAAAAGCCGAATTCTGCTTTGAGAAAAGTGGCCCGTGTTCGACTGACAAATGGCGCTGAGGTTATAAGCTACATACCTGGTGAAGGCCACAATCTGCAAGAGCATTCCGTTGTCATGATACGGGGTGGACGTGTTAAG
>DEBE01000015.1 GCA_002348425.1 Alphaproteobacteria bacterium UBA2964
TGCACCCGGTCCGGTTGCGGCAAATCGTATTGTTTTTTTAGAGTTCTTTAACTGCTGATAAGTTTGAACCGGTTGATTCTTACCCATTACAATTAGGAATGTTGATGACGCAGCACTTCCTAGGGCACTCAGCTTTTTGAGGTCGTATTTCACACCAACTGCCTTTGTTCGCTGAGATAATGCAAGTTCTCTGGTGAGAATGGCTACTTCCGTTCCGTCTTTCTTTGCACGGTTGGCCATGTAATTAGCTGCAACAATTCCACCTGCGCCGGGCATATTAATAACAATCATCTTTGGGTTACCCGAGATATATTTAGGCATATGCCTAGCTAGCAAACGCCCGTAAAAATCGTATCCGCCTCCAGGGGCTGAGCGGACTATCATTTTAATTTTTTTACCTTTGTAAAATCCGTCAGCATTTGCCGGTTGTGCGTTTATACCGCTCCACGCAGCTATTCCTGCTAAAAGACTTCCTGCCATCAGTGACATTGAAAATTTCTTCATTAATTGGCCTCCCTATCGGTAGTGATCAAAATTCTATTGTGACGCTATAGAATGATACGCTATTTATCAATAACGTTAAGTTTGATTAATTCCGGCTTTCTTTGTTGCATTTTTTCCCGCGCGTCGGCCAGACGTAAATGCCCAACCGATATGATGACCTTGTCCTTTGATTATCAATCGCCCCTGACCAACGGATCCGGCGGCAAAAAGACCTGGAATATGCATATCATTTTTTCCTAGGAGTCGATGTTCTTCATCAACGGCGAGTCCTTCATCTGTTAAAACGACGTAGTTTTTCGTCGAGTAAAACGTTAGAGCCTTGAGTACAAGATCAATGGCCGATTCTAAACCTGCGCACCCACCGCCAATGAAAATACAGTCGAATATCAGAGTCTTTTCTTTAGACAAAATGATCTCCTCCAAACTAGGATGGCTGCTAACAAAATTTATTTTTATCTATGTCTACGTGCCAAGTTGGCAAAATACTCTCTACCGTGTTCTGCAAGTCTAAGTTAGCGTATATAAAGATTTTATTTTTTTACTGTGAAAAGGGAATCAAATGAAGATTGATGTTTTCAACCATGTCTTTCCAAATGAATTTTTTGAGGCTGCTGAAAAACTCATGCCTGTCCGTTCTGTTAAACGTTGGAAGTCAATGGAAGAACTGTATGATATGAGCGCTAGAATGAAAGTGATCGACAAATTTGATGATTATCAGCAGATCATTTCTATTTCCCAGCCTCCGCTGGACATGATCGCCGGCCCAGGAGACTCACCGGAGTTGGCTCGAGTGGCAAACGATGGCATGGCTCGGATATGTAAAACATACCCTGATCGTATGCCTTGGTTTATTGCTGCACTCCCCATGAATAATACTAATGAAGCTATTAAAGAGGTCGATCGAGTTCTTGATGAGCATGGCGCCGTCGGATTTCAAATACATTCAAACGTCAATGGAAAACCATTAGATGCCCCTGAGTTTCGTGATATCTTTGCAAAGATAGCTGAGCGTGGTAAATGTGTATGGCTTCACCCCACCCGACCAGCCAATCACGCAGATTATTTGACTGAGGACCAGTCGCATTATGAAATATTTTGGGGCATCGGCTGGGCCTATGAAACAACAGCAGCTATGTGTCGTATGGTTTGTTCGGGTATGTTTGATGAAATTTCAGGTTTCCGTGTAATGGCACATCATTGGGGCGCATATATACCCCACGCGGAAGGACGGATGCCTCTTTGGGAGGCAAGGAATGCAACATCCACAGCGGATGGGAGTTCCTTCGCAGATAATCTTGAAAAGCCTATGCTCGATTATTTCAAAATGTTTTATGGAGACACAGCAATGTTTGGTGCAAAAGCACAAAGCCAAGCCGGATTTGATTTTTTTGGTGCTGAGAGCTCTTTTTTTGCCACGGATGCGCCTTATGACCTCAACGGAGGGGAAGATAATATTCGGGATACAATAGATGTAATCGAAAGCCTGAATTGCTCGGAAGATGATCGTCAATCAATGTACGAATTCAATACGCGAAAATTAATTCTTGGCAATTGAATGGAAAAATTATTTTCAGTTATTCCTCGTGCCCGGTTGGGGTTTATTATTCCCTCTTCAAACAGAATGGTTGAACCACAGCTACAAGAATACTGTCCAAAAGATGTGATTCCCCATTTCAACAGAATTGGAATGACCAACCGACACAGGGCTCCCCTGGAAGACCTTTTGCCGAGAATTCTTTTGGCAGCGGAACTCCTTGGCGACTCGAAGTGTGATGTTACTGTGTTGCAATGCACTGGTACCTCTATGTCCGGCGGAATTGAAAAGGAGAAGGAAGTCATATCTGCAATTGAGCGTGTTACCGGCAAGCCGGCTGCGTCTACGGCTTCCTCTCTAATGGATGCCTTCGATGCATTGGGTGTTAAGCGAATAGTGTTCATTTCTGAAACCCTGCAAGAAGGCCATGATAAAAAGATGGCTTTTCTTAAAGAGGCTGGCTTAGAGATTGTCTCTGATAAGGCGATGGGACTGGCAGGAAGTGATGTTTATTGTAGTACTCCATCCTCATATTGGTATGAAAATGTAAAAGCGCTACACAATGACAAAACTGAAGCTTATTTCGTAAGTTGTGCAAATATACACAGTATCAATATTATTGAAGATCTCGAAGATGTATTAGATCGGCCAGTGATTACAAGTAACCAGGCGGCGCTGTGGTCTGCACTTAGAATCGCCGGAGTAAAGGATGATATTTCTTCCTTGGGGAGACTATTTCAGTGCAGTTGAATCACTCTATGACGGACAGTCCTCACCGGGAATTGTGCCAAGAATTTCTAAAGCATCTGAAACAAAGTTCTCTGCAATTAATTCTTCACGAGTGACTTTATCCAGGTCTGTGTTGAGTTTATAAAATAAAGACATTTCATCATTCCAATGTTTGCGAGTAAGTTCCCCATTAATAGCAAAGCCGAAAGTGTCGTGTTCTTGTTGCCATATACTTTTTACCTCATCGTCAGGAACTGGGACTGTGACGTAGTTGT
>DEBE01000041.1 GCA_002348425.1 Alphaproteobacteria bacterium UBA2964
ACGAAGAAAGAGATTTTTAAGGGCCATTAGGCCAACTCCCCTAGAGCATTGACCGGACCGTTACCCATCTCAAATCTTTATTAGGTTAGCAAAAGGGGTGATTTGTGAGCCAAACAAAAACATTTTTGTTAAATCGTTGGTATGTCGTGGCATTGACATCTGAAGTTAGCAACACCCCCTTAGCTCAGTCTCTCCTGACTGGGCAAAAAACAAAACGCCAGTCGGCCAGATTGGCTCCCACCTATTTTATAACGACATCCAATAGAACAAAATAAGTACCTTAAAAAATTAGGGGGACTCTTGAGTGCAATTCTGTGCCATTTGTTCACTTTCTGTGCCAATTTATGTTTTTACAGGTTTCCTATAAAAGATAAAAAATGGCTGTTTTCTAAGGGTTTTAATGGTCGGAGTGAGAGGATTTGAACCTCCGGCCCCTGCCTCCCGAAGACAGTGCTCTACCAGGCTGAGCTACACTCCGGCCGAATTACATATATATAAATTGAATCTGGACAACAACCGAACACTAAACCACTAAATTTTAATTTTTATTAAAATCTGCGTTCAACAGAAAATCGAGCTGCTTCTGATAATGCTTTTTTATATGAATTTTCCGAAAAAATATCCAATGCATCTAACGCAATGCGACTATATTCTTTTGCTTTTTCTATTGTTGCTAACAAAGCACCGGATTTTTCAAGATATTGAACCGCACGCTTGAAATCACCTTTTTTCTGTTCCATATCTTCCAAAGTACGCCGCCAGAATACGCGTTCTTCTTCATCTCCAGATTGAAAAGATTGTATGATGGGTAGAGTGATCTTTCCGTCGCGAAAATCGTCTCCAACGGCTTTTCCTAGAGTAGTTTGCTGTGCTGAGTAATCTAGAACGTCATCAATAAGTTGAAATGCCATCCCTAAATTGTGTCCATATGATCGAAGCGCGCTCCTTTCACCCACGGGACGACTAGAGACAACTGCTCCTATCTCTGAAGCTGCGGCAAAAAGTTTTGCTGTTTTTGCCTGAACAACCTCCAAGTAGTCCTGTTCTGTAGTGTCTGTATCATTTGCAGTTATCAATTGGTGGACTTCCCCTTCTGCAATTACCGATGATGCAGCAGAAAGAATTTTAAGGATCTCTAGTGATCCGTCCGCGACCATTAACTCAAATGCTCTAGAAAACAAAAAATCACCGACTAGAACGGATGCCTTATTTCCCCACACAGCGTTAGCAGTGGCAGCTCCCCTGCGAAGGTCACTCTCGTCTACGACATCATCATGTAGAAGGGTTGCTGTATGTATGAACTCGACACAGGCTGCTAATCCAATGTGACGGGTTTCTTGATATCCACAAAGGCGTGAGGAGCAAAGTGTAAGCATAGGTCTCAAGCGTTTTCCACCTGCGGCAATTATGTGTCCCGCTAATTGCGGAATAAGTAATACTGGACTCTGCATTTGTTCTAGGATGACTGTATTAACGTTATCAATATCATCAGATGTTATTGAAACTAGAAGATCTAGCGAGGCAGGCTTTTGAGCCTCTCGCTTTTCATTGAGATTGACGACTACTGACATCGTTTATATTTAAAAAAACCTAAATGTTGGAATATAGAATGTTGAGCATAAATAAACGTGCTATTGGGTCAAGAAGCCTTAAGGTCTGCTGTCAATTAGTCGCACCTCTGATTAGGGATATTTCATGAAGGAGTTACTTCGTTCAAATGATGTAATCTTAATAAACTGGTTACAGGTCCTGTTAAAAAACGATGGCATCGATACAGTTGTTTTTGACGAGTATACTAGTGTTATGGAAGGTAGTTTAGGTGCTATTCAGAGGCATATTATGGTGTCTAGTAACCAATATTTAAATGCTTGGAAATTAATTAAAGAAGCCGGGAAAGCGGATCAACTTGACTGATATGAATAGCTGTCGTTTTACGGAAGATACCGTTTTGGGTGGTAAAATAAGAATACGCCAGCCAAAAAATGGATTCAGGACTACAATTGATGCTGTATTATTGGCGGCGGCTGTCTCAGTAAAAACTGGTGATCGAGTGCTGGAGTTGGGTATTGGGGCGGGCGGGGCCTCGTTGTGTCTGCGTCATAGAGTGAAAGGGATAAATATTATTGGTATCGATATAGATGCTGAAGCGGTCTCTTTAGCGATAGAAAATATTAAAATCAACGGATTGGATAAATGGATTTCTGCGTTGGTGGGTGATGTGGCAAAACCTTTACCAAAGAATTTTATAACAGCATTTGACCATGTAATGTTAAATCCTCCTTTCCTTCCAGAAGGCACTAAACATGTTTCACATAATCTAGGACGGGCAATTGCTACAAGAGAAAGTAGTGCAGGATTAAAACGTTGGCTTAAATATGCCCATGATAGTTTGTCGCACAAAGGGCGATTGACATTAATTCATAGGTCTGATCGTCTTCATGAATTAATAGAGTGTTTGCCCGCAAATTTGGGAGCTATCAGTATATTCCCGCTATGGCCACGGGACGGTAAAGAAGCAAAACGTGTGCTTGTTCAGGCTCGAAAAGGCGTGAAAAGCCCTTCCCGTATCCTACCGGGTTTAACTATACATAACAAAGATGGTAGCTATACCAAGGAAACTAAAAATGTGCTCGAGGGTTCAGCGATAATTTTCTGAGGTTCTTGGCATAAATCAGCTTAGAGCTTATGTTTTGGAATTGGGTATTATGAAATTTAAAGATTTTCTTTGTAAGTGTTTCTCCAAGATTCCGCTGCGTTTTTTTCGGGATCCAAGTCCGGTTGTATCCATATTAAGGTTATCTGGTGTTATTGGCCAGGTTGGTCCTACCCGTTCTGGTTTAACATTAGAGAATTTAGAAAAATCAATCGAACGAGCTTTTTCTAATTCGCGGACAAAAACCGTTGCGTTGATAATTAATTCACCCGGGGGATCACCGGTGCAGTCAGCACAAATTTCACGACGGATTCGTGAATTATCTATTGAAAAAGAAATACCTGTAATCGCCTTTACCGAAGATGTAGCTGCCTCAGGTGGCTATTGGCTTGCTTGCTCTGCGGATGAAATTTTTGTCGATTCTAATTCAATAATTGGTTCTATTGGAGTAATTTCTAGCGGTTTTGGGTTTGTAAAAGCCATTGAAAACCTTGGTGTTCAGAGACGTGTGTACTCAGTCGGAAAACGAAAAGGTATGCTTGATCCTTTTTTGCCTGAGATACCAGAAGACATAGAAAAACTTAAATTAATACAATCTGATATACAAAATAGTTTCAAAGAAATGGTATTGGATAGGCGGGGCGCTAAATTAAAAACCTCGGATATCGATCAACTTTTCGAGGGCGACATCTGGACCGGTAAACAAGCTGTTGAATTGGGACTAGTAGACGGGGTAGCTGATTTAAGAAAAAAAATGAAAGATATTCACGGGGAACGCGTCAAGTTTCGTAACTTCTCGGTTAAGAGCAATACTATAAAGAAACTTTTCACTAGCCGTGAAGATAGATCCCGACATCAGATTTTATCAATTATTTCAGCAATACAAGAATGGAAGACCTGGAATCGATTCGGAATGTGAGGGTCAATTTTGTTAGGATTCAGTTTCAGCAAATTAATTGTTCTATTGATTATTATAGTTGTTGTTTGGCACGGATTTAAGGTGATCCGTAAGTGGAGGCAGAATTTTACAAAACAATCATTAGAACAAAAAAATAATTCCGTTAGCGCAACCCCAGAAAATATGGAAAAATGTAGTGTTTGCGCTACCTTTGTTCCAATTTCAGTTGCTAAAAGTTGCGGTCGAAATAGTTGTCCCTACTAAGTTCCGTTTAATCTTTCATATTAATGCGTGCACTTTTAAGTCGAGGTTTCCTTGACCATTTCCCCCCTGCGCGCGTATGTTTCCAAAGATTTTTCAACATAGATAGAGACCTGAAATGGGGCAAACGGGCAACCCCGAAGACGCATTCCAAAACCTAATTCTGAGACTTCACGGATTCTGGAGCAAACAGGGTTGTGCAATTTTGCAACCTTATGATTTGGAGGTCGGTGCTGGGACCTTTCATCCCGCTACAACCCTGAGGGCGCTGGGTTCAGATGCCTGGCGAGCGGCTTATGTGCAGCCGTCAAGGAGGCCAACAGATGGTCGCTATGGGGAAAATCCAAACAGATTACAGCATTATTACCAGTATCAGGTAATACTCAAGCCTTCTCCGGAAGATAGTCAGGATCTCTATCTACAAAGTCTAGAGGAATTAGGAATAAATCCCTTGGCTCACGATATAAGGTTTGTTGAGGACGACTGGGAAAGCCCGACTTTGGGAGCTGCAGGCCTTGGCTGGGAGGTATGGTGTGATGGAATGGAAGTTACGCAATTCACCTATTTTCAGCAGGTAGGCGGGTTGGAGTGCAATCCCGTGTCCGTTGAGTTGACATATGGCCTGGAGCGGTTAGCGATGTATATTCAAGGCGTCGAGAATGTCTATGATCTGGATTTTAATGGGCATGGTTTGAGCTACGGGGACGTATTTCATCAGGCCGAAAGGGAATATTCCGCATATAATTTTGAATACGCAAATATTGAAATATTAAGGAAACACTTTGAAGATGCAGAGAATGAATGTAGCCAGCTTCTTCAAAAATCACTTCCACTGCCAGCTTATGACCAATGTATAAAATCTAGTCATCTCTTTAATTTATTGGATGCACGTGGTGCCATCAGTGTTACAGATCGAGCAAATTATATTACTCGGGTGCGCGCCATGGCCAAGGGTTGCTGTGAAGCTTGGGTTGGCTCCAGGAGTTCTAAAAATGAAGGGTCAGGGTAAATATGGATCTAATTTTAGAGCTTCTTTGCGAAGAAATTCCCGCTCGCATGCAGTTGCGTGCTTTAGATGAACTTAAGTTAATTATCCAAAACAGTTTAAAGAAAACTAACCTAAACTTTAGCGACGTTAGAGGTTACGTAACTTCTCGGCGGCTCGCAATCATAGTTGAGGGACTACCGAAAGCGCAAGATAACGTAAAAGAAGAACGCAGGGGTCCCAAGACGGATGCGCCCGAAAAGGCAATACAAGGTTTTCTTAAGTCTAACAATGTCACCCTAGAACATTGTGAAAAGCGGAAGACTGAAAAAGGTGAATTTTGGTTTTTCGTTCTTGAACAAAAAGGTCTTATGACAGACGAAGTCCTTAAACATTTACTTCCAGAAGCCATTAATAGTCTTCAGTGGCCTAAATCGATGCGTTGGGGAGGCGGTACTTTCCGTTGGGTAAGGCCATTACGGCGCATAATGTGTGTTCTCAATGGAAAAATTTTGCCTATCGAAGTTGGAGACGGTATTCCGTGTGGAAATATAACTAGCGGTCATCGTTTTATGGGCTCTAGTTCAATTGAAGTTAGTTCGGTCTTAGATTACGAGCAAAAACTTAAGAAAAATAAAGTAGTCATTGATGTTTCTCTTAGAAAGAAACTCATTGATAGTCAATCTAGGCAATTGGCTGATACCGCCGGTTTTGTGCTTAACAGTGACCCTAAGCTCTTAGAAGAAGTTAGTGGTTTAATCGAATGGCCAGTGCCCCTTCTTGGAAAAATTGATGAAGAATTCATGATGCTTCCGGATGAAGTGTTAATAACGTCGATGCGTACACATCAAAAATATTTTTCTGTTTTGAAAAAAGACGGTTCGCTGGCACCGCGTTTCGTCATGGTTTCAAACATTGAGACAAAAGACCATGGCATTGAAATCATAAAGGGTAACGAGCGTGTTTTGAAGGCACGGCTCGCGGATGCCAAGTTTTTTTGGGAGCAGGATAAAAAACACACACTGGAAAGTCGTTTCAATTCTCTGAGCCAAATGATGTTTCACAAAAATCTCGGCAATCTTGGTCAAAAAGTTGAACGAGTTGAGAGGTTAAGTATAGAAATAGCTAGAACTATTGGTGCTGATCCGAAAATGTCTGGTCGGGCGGCACACTTATGTAAGGCAGACCTGATGACGGGCATGGTGGCTGAATTTCCGAGCCTTCAGGGTACGATGGGTTACTATTATGCATTAGCTGATGGAGAGAATATTAAGGTCGCTCAAGCTATTAAGGAACATTATGCTCCCGCGGGTCCAGAGGACGAATGTCCGACGGCACCAATTAGTGTTGTAATTTCAATTGCTGATAAAATGGATACTCTGGTAGGTTTTTTTGGCATGGATGAAAGACCAACTGGATCACGCGATCCATTTGGCTTGCGGCGGGCATCTCTCGGAATTATTCGGCTGATTTTACAAAATAATCTAAATGTTGGGCTTTCTCGGCTGGTGGAGATTACGCGAAATCAATACACAGAAGATGGAGCATTTAGTCTTGAGGGATTTGAAACAGTTCTTTTAAACTTCTTTGTTGATCGATTGAAAGTGTATCTTCGAGCGCAGGGTGTTCGACATGATCTTATAGAGGCCGTGTTTCAATCAGGTGATGATGATCTTTTGCGGCTCGTTCAAAAAGCCAATTCTTTGGCGATGTTTATAACCACGGACGATGGAGAAAACCTTCTTACAGCTTATAAACGAGCTCGCAACATAGTTGGAATAGAAGAACAAAAAGATGGAACCAATTACGGATTAGGGGTTGTCGAACAAGATAAGTTCGTTCAACCGGAAGAAAAACTTCTTTGGACAGCTTTAGGAGAATTTGACAACATTGATCTAAATGATCCAGACATGTCTCAGTTTGAAGAAATGTTGGCAAAGTTAGCCGATTTAAGAGTTCCAGTTGATAATTTTTTCGACAAAGTAACAGTAAATTGTGATGACGCTGATTTGAGGAGAAATCGTCTACTAATGCTCTCTACAATAGGAAATTGTTTGGATCAGTTAGCCGACTTTTCATGCATTGAGAGATAAAGTTTTATATTTTCTTTGCCCAATCCGATATCAGTTCTCCCAATTCTGCTCTTTTTGATTGCTGATTAATTAAAAAATGAGTTCCACCAATAATTTGATGAAATTCTTCTCTTTTTCCTGCCGCTTCTGACCACATTCTAATATCACTTGGAAGTGCGTTTGTATCGGCCGTAAATTCAAAGTTTATTATTGGAACCGATGTACGGAATAAACATTTCGGCCCATTTGCGTTGGAACTAAGGGACCATTGGCTCATCCAAGATTTAAGAGTTGTAAATCTTGCAGCATCTCGAGCTCCATAATTTAATTGGTATGGGTCACCCCAAACCATTCCCGTTTCTCGGTCATTGGGATCTAAAGTGAGGTCCAGGAACCTAGGGTCGGCGCAAGTTCGAAATACTAAAAAAGGTTCATCATTAACGACAGTAGATCTTTTCTTTAAGATTTCGATTCTTTTTTTGGTTTGGTTGGTAATAAAATTTGTTCTATCTATCTGGGCTTTTCTATATTTTGAGACGAATGAGGCGTTGAATGGTGGCCCGTTGATGGCATTGAAGATATCCAGTTCAGAATTTTTAGAAAGAGGATCATTCTCATCTGTAACTGACGCGTCTATCCAACGGCTAAGCAACAAAGCTCGCCCGGGGTGAGCCCCAAACAAAGCAATTCCATCGGCGGGAGGGAGGTGTTCGGCAGTTAACCATACCTGATCACCTGCCGGTGTTTTGGTAATAGTAAGTTCTTCAGATTCGGCTTGATATAATGCCACAGTTGAGGCCCCACCCGAATTTCCGAGAAGGATAATTGTCTCGAAACCCTCATTTCTTAGAAATTTTACTCCTGCGCCTACATCTTCAATGACTCTTTCAAATAACAGATGGGCGTCATTATTAAGATAGCGTGTATTTATGGCCAAGATATTAATTCCCCGCTTTGGCAACTCTTTAATCAAATAATGCTCAAAAAAATTACTAGTTGGGTGTACAATCAGCGCGGCGACTCTGCTTTTTGGTGAGCGGCTTAGTAATCCATAGATTCTAGGGCCGCGTTTTGGATTTACATCGAGCGTTATTAGTTCTGGGGAGGTCATTTGACTTCCAATTTTCGCATTTCGAGTCGCTATCTAAAAATAATTTAGACCTTTTTTTGGTAGTTCATTGCTTTAACGTCTTTTAATATTGGCATTTCTTCAAGATTTTTTTCATTAATTTGGCTCCAATCTATTTTATTCGGGGGAGGGAAGGGTTTTTTGACTACCATAGTTTCATCAGGGGTTACAATAACCGAGAGTGGCAAGTCAATGGCCTCTCTGGGAAAATCCTCAACCACTGAAAGTTGGTGGACAGTTGTTGCGACGGGTACCGGTTTGTGGCCTAGTTCTCTTAAAATGGCAAACTCTATATCGCTGTAACCTTCTCCCTTACCACATCTTTTACCTGAACGTGTGACCGCGACCGAGCCGGCTATAATAGCATCCACTTGAGGAATTTCATTCAGAGATATTTCTTCAGACCATTCTTTGCTAGATGATAGTGTTACTGCCTTGGAAAAATTTTCTGCACCGATAACAGCGGGGTCAAATTTCTGGAAACCGGCCTTAAGTCTCGGTGTTGGCATAAAATACGTTATACCGCGCTTAAGAGCTTCAAGTCGGACTGGCCGCTGTGGTGAATCAGGGTTAATTTTAAGATATTTTGCGTCTTTCCAAGGCGATATTTCGAACAATTTGACGGCTGCGATTTCTGCATTTTTAAAATTGGGGATGCGGTCTTGGATAGGGAAAGGAAATCTAGCTTGTTTTTTAAGCTTGAGTGTGTCCCATACATACTGGCGAGCTAAGGCCTTAGATTTAAAGGTCAGATTCATAGTCCTGCTTTATCGCATATCCACAAGGCGAAACTATATGAAAGGGAAACCTCTTTTAGACGGTCAAATCTCCCAGAGGCACCCCCGTGACCAGCTTCCATATTTATCCAACAAAGGATTTCGTTGTCTCCTGTGTTATGATACCTCAATTTTGATGTCCATTTTACCGGTTCCCAATAAGTAACACGCGGGTCAGTAAGACCTCCCGTAGCTAGAACATATGGATAGGCTCGATCATAAATGTTTGTGTACGGGCAATAGGACGCCATATCCAAAAATTGATCCTTATTCAGGATAGGGTCTCCCCATTCCACCCATTCTGGTGGGGTCAATGGCAATGTCTTATCTGACATGGTATTTATCACATCCACAAACGGAACTTCCGCTATGACCCCTTTAAAAAGTTCTGGCTGCATATTTGTGATTGCCCCCATCAGCATTCCTCCCGCTGACCGCCCTTGCGCGACAATTTTTCCCCTGCTGGTATAATTCTGCGAAATCAAATATTCTGCTGCTGATATAAAATCATAAAAGGTGTTTACCTTATTATTTAACTTACCATCGAGATACCAATCATAACCACAATCAGAACCGCCTCGAATATGGGCGATGGCATAAACCATGCCGCGATCTAACAAGCTAAATACAGGGGTAGAGAAACTGGCTGGCATAGCATACCCATAAGATCCATATCCATAAATGAGTAGAGGTGAAGTTCCATCGATGGGTGTATCTTTTTGGTATAAAATTGTTACTGGAATTTTGGTGCCGTCATGACCTAAAGCAAACTCGCGACGACAAACATAATTGTCAGGATCATAACCTGAAGGAATTTCTTGCTCTTTTCGTATATGGCGCGTTCTTTTTGATAAACTGTAATCATAAATTTGGTGTGGTGTTACAGGTGAAGAAAATGAGAAACGTAAAATATCTGTCTCAAATTCAAAACCAAGATGAAGTGTCAGGTCGTATGCTTCCTCAGTGAATAAAATTTCGTGTTCTTCACTAGTTTCGAGGTTGCGGACTACTATCCTAGGCAGGGCCTCATTTAGTTCATGCCGCACGAGATAATTATTAAACACCATTATAGAAAGAATTAGACAACCTTTACGGTGAGGAACAATCTCATTCCAGTTTTCTGTGGCGTAATTTTCTAAAGGCGCCTCGACAATTTTAAAATCCAGTGCTCCGGCAATATTGGTCCGTATAATCAATTTTTCATCATGATCACTCACGTCATAGCTCACACCGGTCTCTCGAGTTTTTATCAGCGCGGGTTTGTTACTAGAGTTTTCAGCATCAATCAGTCGAATTTCAGTTGTTTCGGCATGGTCGTGGGCTTTTATTAAAATGAAGCGCCCACTTTCTGTTTTATCTACGCCCAAAAAAAATCCCGGATCATTTTCCTCATAAATGAGAGTATCTTTGGAAGGAACTTCTCCAATATTATGGCGGAAAATTTTATTGGGTCGGTGATTTTCATCTAAAGTTGTGTAATAAAGAGCTTTGCTGTTACCGGAAAAGACGAAATCTCCCTGAGCATTGGCAATCTTCTCTGGTAGAGTTTTCTTCTTTTCTATATCCCGTATTTCAATCACGTATTTTTCAGAACCGTTGCGATCTAACGCGATTGCAAGTAATGCATGATCGGGGCTATGTTGTGAATGAACCAGTTTAAAAAATTTTTCGCCTTTTGCTTCCCTTTCTCCATCAAATATAATGGTTTCGTCGGTGGTTACGTTAGAATGACGGGGGCGCCGGCATATAAGAGGATATTGTCCGCCTTTTAAAAACCTTTGGTAATATGCCCAATCACCGTCACAATTGGGTACGGAGAAATCATCTTCTTTAATACGGCCCCTTAATTCATCGAGAAGTTTCCTTTTGAAGTCTTCAATTGGATGAAGAACCTTTTCTGTATAGTTATTTTCAGCGTCCAAGTGCTCTCGAATTTCGGGATTTAATTTATTTGGATCACGCATGACCTGCTGCCAATTTGGATCGCGCAACCAAGCGTAGGGATCATCGAGATTTTTCCCGAAACGATATTTTTTTTCTATTCGTCGTGAAGCTCTTGGGGCTGGGATTTTAATAGTAGGTTTCAAACACTTCACCCTAAGACTTTATTCACCACCTCTATCGCCTTCGCCATCGATGAGAATAAATGCCATCGTGCAGTATTCTTCTGATTTATTGACCCAAGCGTGGTTGGTACCTCTTTGTACCATTACGTCGCCCGCCTTCATTACAACCTCGGAATCATCTAAGTACATCGTCATTTCTCCCGAGAGACATAGAGCATAATCAACAGTATCAGTTTGATGCATAAAGGAGTGCTGTTTCTTTTTCTGTTCATTTTCACCGTGCTGCAATGCGCCGTCCGCACCGTATTCCTGAAATGCCTTTTTTGCCGTTTCCTCGTCTACTTGCTCTACCTTCGATTCTGGCGGAAACTCAATCAATCGGAAAGTTGTCCCGGTTTTTGGTGGGGGTAAGGGAAGGTCGATACTCGTCTCTTCTTCGGGTCCATCATATCGAGCGGGGGAAGATTTGGTTGTCCACATGTTATGAAAAATTACTCCCGGTCTATTGGGAGTAGTTTTGACGCCTGGTGTTGGTCCATCAGCAATAATTATTGCCTTTCCGTTTTTATCATGGCCGGTGACAATGCGCCGAATACCCATAGGTTTTTGATCGTTCATTTTACATTCTTTCTCAATAAATTTTCATAAATTATTTAAAAAACTAACTAATGCAGAGTTAAAATTATCGGGGTTCTCCATGTTAGCGATGTGGCCGGCGTTGGGGACAATATGCATTGATGAACTTGGGACCATTGCCAATAATGGTTCCATCGATTTTGGTCCAGCTGCGGCATCCTCAGCCCCTGAAATAAATAATGTGGGAACTCTTATTTCCTCGATTCGGCCGTGGTATTGGATGGTTTGAAGTGCTGAAGCACAGCCCAGAAAACCCTCAAGCTTGGTTGTGCTAATCATATTTTTGATTTTACTCATTGTCTCTTGGTTATCAGAGTTGGAATAAAACTGCTCAGTAAACCAACGAGTGGCCGTTGGCTCGGCCATACCTCTCATGCCACCTTTTTCAGCCATTGCCTTACGGTCGTTCCACGCTTCAACGAAAGGCTCAGGCGAGTGGTGTGGTAGGTCACAACCTATAAATCCGGTAAGGCGTTTATTATGATCTATAGCGACACCTAAACCAGTTGTTCCACCCATTGATAGACCACATAAAACACTATTATTAATATCTAACATGTCCCAAAGTCCAATCAGATCTTGCACTAGTAAGTCAAAGGAATAAGGTGGGGGGCTGGCATCTGTGTCACCGTGACCGCGCTGATCATATCTGAGAATGCGCCAATCATTAGACAAGAGCTTAACTTGTTGATCCCACATACTAAGGTTTGTCGCGAGTGAATTAGAAAACGTAATCAAGGGAGCACCCTCTGGGCCCTCTATTTGATAGTTTATATTTATTCCATTAGCCGAAACTGTCGGCATTTTTTCCCTCCCATTGGTTTTCGTCATTAGTAAGTCAGGTTATTTTGATACGAGTTTTGATCGCTTGGGTCAATTGATGCGGCTAAGATAAAGTTCGTATAAGTTTTAAACCCAAGACATGATAAAAAAACAGGGAGGCTTTGATGTCCATAAAATCAATGAGTAAAGCATTTAGAGAGCTGTTGGGCAGTAACAATGTAATTGTGAAACCGGGCGCTCACAACGCATTAAGCGCTAAGATAATTGAGGCTGCAGGATTTCAGTCTTGTGGTGTCTCGGGTTATGCAGTCTCGGCTACCCTCCTTGGAAAGCCTGATGTAGGTTTGGTTACTTTAGATGAAATGGTTATGATGTCTCGCTATATCGCAGAAGCTGTTGATATTCCAGCTATAGCAGATGCTGATACTGGACATGGTAACGCGATAAACGTTATGCGGACTGTTGCGGATTTTATTCGGGCTGGTACAGCCGGTATTCATATAGAAGATCAGGTGGCTCCAAAAAGGTGTGGACATGTAGCTGGCAAGCAAATTATTTCAATTGAGGAAGCAACGGGTAAGTATCGGGCTGCAGCAAAAGTCAGAGATGAACTCGATCCCGATTTCGTCTTAATTGCAAGAACAGATGCACGCGGTGTGTCAGGAGGTTCAGTCGAGGCGGTGATTGAACGGTCCAAAGCTTATCTCGATTCTGGGGTTGATATGATTTTTCCAGAAGGCTTGACTACAAAAAAGGAGGTTGAAGAAGTATGTGAAAAAATTAAGGCACCCATACATTATAATCGTACGGGCGTGTCACCGATGTTAACTCTCAAGGAATTGGATGAATTGGGTGTATCAATGGTTAGTTTTGCGACCGGTGCCTTAAGAGCGGGGGCCTGCGCAATGT
>DEBE01000195.1 GCA_002348425.1 Alphaproteobacteria bacterium UBA2964
GTTTGCGGTGCTTGTACGATCCTTGTTGATGGGACCGTTTCCCGTGCCTGTTTGACGCTTGCAGTTCAGGCTGACGGATCAACAATAGAAACTTCTGAAAGTTTAGCTAGTAATGACGGTGAATTGTCCGCGCTCCAGCAAGCATTTAAGAAACATCATGGTTTGCAATGTGGATATTGCACTCCAGGTATTTTAATGTCTTTGACAGCATACCTTAAAGAAAATCCAAAGCCCTCCGAGGAAGAAATTCGTGATATGCTGTCTGGACATCTTTGCCGCTGCACCGGCTATGTAGGAATGGTTAAGGCTGTTATGGATTACTGCGAAAATAACCCTCAGTGATTAGTTAAAATGTTTGTAAGGAAAACCGAATTTTCTTGTAAAGGCTAGAATTCGTCACACAGCATTGAGTGTTCGTGACCTTGAAGAATCAATCAAAATTTACACTAAATATTTAGGTATGAAGGTTACGCGGCGACGTACCAACTAGAAACGTCGTCACCACTTTTTTAACGGCCCCGCATATTCGTACGACATTTAGCCAAGATAGACAAAACTTCAAAAGGCTCTTCAACTTGCATATAACAAGGTATGCCCTTTGGTTCGAGGTATTCTTTAGCAGCTACATTATGTTTATGTTCACCCATGAAGGTTACGTAAACCGGCTTAGTTGGATATTTCTTTGAAATTTCTGCCAAAAATTTTAACTCAGGGATCCCAGTTTCTGAAGTAAGCATCATGATTACGACAGTGGCATCAATATTTCGATCGGCTAGGACAGCATCCAACGCATCGCCGTAGGCTTTTTCATAGCCCACCAACCCGACACTCCCAAAGATATCCACCGGATTACGCATGCGAATAAAGGGTGGAGCGTATTTTTGTAGTCTTTTTCTTGTCTTTTCTTCTAGTGTTGGGACTTCCATATCAAGAGACCGACAAATATCAGTGAGACAAACGGTAAAGGCTCCAGAAGGGGATAAAAAGGAAACTCGATTGCCGCGAGGCAAACTTTGTTTGTCTAGGGCCTTCGCTAAATGAAATAATTGGGAGTATTTGTGTAACCGCGTAACTCCCGATTGGTCTATTGCTCCATCAACGACCCGCCCATCTGCTGCCAATGACCCTGTATGCGCCACCGCCGCCGCCGCCCCCGCATCTGATGCACCGCCCTTTAGAAGAAAAACCGGCTTTTGAGCCGACACCCTTCGTGCCACACGTAAAAATCTTTTTGGGTTTTTTATACTTTCAAGATAAAGAAAAATAGATTTCGTATCTCGATCCCGTCCAAAAAACTCTAGTAAATCACATTCATCAATATCCACTTTATTGCCAAGGCCGCAAGAACGTGCAATTCCAAAGTTTTCTGCAGACATAATATGGCGTAAAGATATTCCACAAAAATTACCGGTTTGAGTTATATATGAAACCGAACCACGCGGAATTTTTCCTAATGGAAAAAAACTTGAGGTATAAGCCGATGGTACCGATACATGGCCTGTGGTATTAGGACCTAAGACGCGTGCCCCTGACTCCTTGATTGCTTCAATCAATTCATCCTGAAGAGCTTCTCCTACCTGATCAACTTCGGAAAACCCGCTGGCTGCCAATACGATTGCTTTGACCCCTTTTTTACCAAGTGACTTGACGGTTTCCGGAGCAAGGGATGCTGGCAGAGTTATTACGGCTTGATCAATGTTTGCTGGCAGTTCATCAACGGATTTATAAACTTTATATCCTTCGATATCACCTCCGCGGGGGTTAACAAGGTATACATTACCGCTAAAACCCAAGTCTTTTATATTTTTTACAACTACATTCCCAGGCTTACCCGTCGTGGAAGATGCGCCAATCACGCATATACTTTTGGGAGAAAAGAATTTATCGAAGACATCTACCATATTAAGAAGAGTTTCCAACTGAAGTCTCATTAGAAAGCACAATTAAGGCATCTACAGCGATAGGCTTTGCCCCTCTTATAATCAGGGGATTGATGTCAATTTCTTCTATATTGGGGTGATCAAGAGCAATCTGCCCAACTGCCATTAATGCATGACACAGGATATCCCTATCTACTGCCGGCATTCCACGCACCTCATCAAGAATTTTAGCTCCTCTTATAGACCTCAACATATCCCGGGCATCCTTTTTACGAAGAGGGGCAATACGAAATGTTACATCCTGTAATATTTCAGTAAAAATCCCCCCGAGCCCAAACATTACCGCGGGTCCGAAGGATGGGTCACGGTGCATCCCAATCATTACTTCCCTAGAACCAGAAACCATTTCCTGAACTAAGTAATCCCCTGTGTAACTCTTACCAGCTCTCTTTTTAAGTAACTTGAATGCTTCTACCAGAGCTGACTGCGATGCTAGGTTGACTGCTATCAGGCCCTTCTCTGTTTTGTGAGCCTCATCGGCAGAGCAGGCTTTCAAAACTACAGGATACTTAACCTTCTTTGCTGCGGCCTTAGCTTCTGATTGTGATGATACCAATATTTCGCGGCTAACCGGCAACCCATATGCCGCAAGCACCCTCTTACTATCAAATTCTGAGAGGGTTTTCTGATTTTGTTCAAGTGCTGCTTTTAGAATTCGTTCCGTCTGGCTTGACATGCGACTAGCTCCGCCCTGTGGTCAATACAAGTTTACCAGGGCTTTTGGTTGTTTTGAATTGTGCCAATGCTTTCTGAAATTCATCTAGGTCATAGACCCCCTCAATTCGAGGGTTAATCTTATTTTCGCTTAGTAAATTTAAAATATCTTCGGCAGCCATTTTAATTATCTCAGGCTTAAAACGAAAATGTAAATCTAGGGCCATTCCAACTAACGTGACGTTCTTAACATTAAAATAGTTAGCACGAGCAGCTGGAATACCAGCAATAAAGCCAATGCACACAATTCGGCCAGCAAATGCTAAAGTTCGAAGCGCCGCAGTGAAAATATCACCACCTAGTGGATCTAGAACGATATCTACACCCTGTTTTCCTGCCACTTTAAATACCTGCTGACGTAAATTCTCGTTGATGTCATCAACCGATAAATTAACGATTGCATCTGCACCATTCTCTTTTACTATTTTTCCGCGTTCTTCTGAAGAACTTCC
>DEBE01000155.1:0-4759 GCA_002348425.1 Alphaproteobacteria bacterium UBA2964
ATTTGTTCACCAATAAATTAAAATTATTTTAAGAATTATCTAGTTTATGGTCTTGCTCATTCACTGTTAAGTGTCTTAAATATATATTAACTGATTAAATTTTAAACCAGTATCCGTTGTGGGTGGAAAAACATTCATAGTGGTTAGGAGTTATAATGACTAAATACACTTTACCGATGATTGCCGCTATGGCGCTGATAGCAGTTCCAGTAAAGGCAGATAAACTTGCGGAGATTTACAAGGGAGAGAGAATTACAGTCACTATCCCTTACGGGCCCGGAGGTACATATGACAAATATGGCTCAAGTTTTTCAAATCATCTTGGGCGTCATATTCCCGGACAACCAAACATGATTATGCAGTATATGCCTGGAGCAGGAGGAGCTAAAGCAATGAATTGGTTCTACAATGTCGCTCCAAAGGCAGGCCGGAACCTGATGGTTCCTCTGGACAATACCGTGGTTAATAAAGTCCTTAGGCCAAAAAAGATGCGATATGAGCCAACGAAATTCACCTGGTTAGGGTCTTCAAACCAAACTAATGCCGTTATTGTGATTAGATCAGACAAAGGTATCAATAATATCCTCGACATGAGAAAAATCCCGGCAATTGGGTCTACGAGTGGAAAAAATTCAAGTACCTATATCTTTTGTATGCTGGCAGCGAAACTTTTAAACTTAAAACTAAAAATGGTGACAGGTTATAAGGGCTCTTCTCGCTCGATTTTTGCTATTGAACAGGGAGAAGTTGATTTAACTGCACCCAATTGGTTGGCCTGGAGTTCCAAAGTTCCCCATTGGTTTGTAGGCAAGAAACCCTATGCAAAACCAATTTTACAAAACGGCTATTTCAAAGATCCAAACCTGCCAAATGTTCCCATGTTGACAGAGCTAGTTAAGCCAGAAGAGAGGCCGCTAGCAGCATTTTTGGCTTCGGCGGGTGTCTTGGGACGGGGTCTAGTACTGCCGCCGGGAGCGCCAAATTATCTGGTCAAGCCTCTTCGTGCTGCTTACGATAAAATGAATGCCGACAAGAGATTTCTTAAGGAATTAAAGAAACGAAAGCTGCGGCTCATGGCAAGTACGGGTGAGCAGGTGCAAAAAGTCGTTGCAACGGCAATGAAAAGCACTTCACCGGCAGTTGTAGCTAAGGTTAGGAAATTAGTATTCGGAAAATAATAATCTAAAATTAATAATTTTCTTTTGAGGGCGTATACGTTATTAAGCACATACGCCCTTTTTTTTTGGTGTCTAGAAGTGTGGAGGTTACATGTTAAATAAAATTAAATTGGGTCTGCCGGTTGTATTGGCCGCGTCTATGGTTTTGACAACTGCAATGGCCAACGAATTGGGAGATCATTATAAGGGAAAAACAATAACGATAACTATTCCTTACGGTCCGGGGGGAACCTACGACAAGTATGGTTCAAGTTTTTCCAACCACCTCGGCAGGGAACTACCAGGCAAACCGACAATTATTATGCAATATATGCCCGGAGCAGGTGGATCACGGGCGATGAACTGGTTCGCTAATATTGCTCCAAAACAAGGCTACAACTTGCTTGTTCCCCTTGATAATTCAATCGTTAACCAGCTTCTTCGTCCTAAAAAGATGAAGTATAACGCTAACGACTTTAGATGGTTGGGGTCATCAAACCAGACGAACTCTGTTATCTGTATTAGAAGCGATAGCGGCATCAAACATGTCTCTGACATGAAACGTATTAAGACAATAGCTTCTGTTACAGGTCCCGCTTCTAGTACATTTCTATTCATAAGTCTTGCAGCGAAGTTGCTCGATTGGAAGGTACAGATCGTGGCAGGCTATAAGGGGTCATCTCGTGCGATGTTTGCTGTAGAGCAAGGTGAGACACAAATGACGGCGCCAAACTGGCTGGCTTGGGGCTCAAAAGTTCCACATTGGTTTGTAGGTAAAAATCCATTCGCCAGATGCATACTGCAAAATGGTTACGAACCAGATCCAGCTAGCGCTATGAAAGGTGTACCGATGCTTACTGATCTGATTAAGCCTGATGAGAAACCATTGGCCTTATTCTTGGCATCTGCCGGACCATTGGGACGTGGATTGGTGTTGCCACCCGGTGCTCCAAAGCGTTTGGTTGCACCGCTACGCGCTGCTTATGATAGAATGAATAAGTCAAAGAAGTTTCTCGCTGAACTTAAAAAACGGAAGCTAAGGCTTATTCCTACTAGCGGTAAGGACATTCAGAAGATGGTGGCTAATACTCTTAAGTCAGCATCTCCTGCTGTTATAAAACGAGCTCGTAAAATAATTTACGGTAAGTGATTTACCTAAATAAGGTTAGAAAGAGGCGGCCCTGGGGCTGCCTCTTTTTATGCTCAAAATTAGAAGGTTACTTCTTCTGCCGCTAAACGTTTTAAGAGACGCCTGGCTTCAAGTACTCCCGTGTCTGCCTGTAAATCGATTTCATTAGTTTCCGCCCTTAGTCTATCCTGCTGACCTTCAATAATAGTTATATCCTCATTAAAAGCATGCAGTGATGCTTCATAAATTTTACTTTCTTGCTCAGGTGTAAGACTTTCGGCTTTGTTAGCCATTACCCAAAAATATAAGGTGGTCTTATCTGTTTCAGGCATAGCAAGATGTAAAGTATGGCGATCCAAAAGAATATTCTCTGGTTTGGCATTTCTGGCCCCGGTTCCAGTTTTAGCTGACCCAACTTGCAGCCAGATAAATCCAGGAGGGGTAAATTCAATCACTTGCCATCTGTCAACTTTTCCTGTGTAGCCAGTTACTGAAACATGGGCGGGTGCAGGTTCAATATTTTCCATGGACCGTGTTACTCGCACGGAATTTTCCATCCGTTCAGTTTTGACTGTTGCTTGATCCGCGACGCCGGATGCTCCTATGGTTGATTTGTGAGCAAATGGAAGGTGGGTGACGTCCATGAGGTTATCAATTAAGAGACGATGGTCAAACCGACCGTAAAGACGTGCATAGCGTGCGCGCCAGTCAGGTCTGTTGGCATAAGGAAAATTATAAGGCTCCACTGTAGACGATATTGCGGGATCTCCCATCCAAACAAAGATAAAACCTTGGTGGTCTCGGCACGGGTAAGATCTTATTTTAGCGCCCGGCGGTATTTTTTTTTGACTCGGTATGTGGATGCAATTTCCATCACGGTTGTACTCAATCCCATGATATCCGCATTGAAGGTTTTCACCATTAATTACTCCGAGGGATAGGGGAGCTTGTCTATGCACACAACGATCTTCTAGGGCTGCAACTTTTCCGCTGGATGAACTTCGAAAAATGACAATGGGCTCGTCCATTATTGAAGAGGCGAGGGGCTGGTCAGTAACCTCCTCTGATAAACCGGCTACGTACCAGTGGTTTCTCAAGTATTGGGAATTATTCATCTTTCTAAACCGTAATTTGGTCAAATATCATCGATATAAAGAACTCAATTCACATTAATTCTCTTTGATTGCAGCATGATGAGCACGATAAAGGCAGAGACAGATGCAAATAAATGTTTGAGTGTATGCCCACTTACTGTACCGAGAAATAAATCGTATATCCAGTAATCGAGTTTTTCCAGCAATAGCGCGAAAGTGTAACACACCACAATCCAGAATAAATACTTGCCGTTGGTGTAATTCCAACGGTGATAGAATTTACACACTAAGGGTAAGATTAGAATGGGAAAAAATTGGATAAAACCGTAAAATCTCAGATCTCCGCTTCCCTGCGCTTCCGTGACAGCCCAATAAATTACACTAACTGCACCCAGTAAAACGCTTAGTGGTAACAACCATTTAACCAAGGCAGGTTGCCCGAGGCGGTCGGTGAGGCAGGCAACAAAGAAACCCATGAATGCGATTGTCATTGGTAACCGATCCCAAAATAGGCGTTCATTATCAGGAGACCAGTGATAGTAGCCGGAGCCGATGCTAACCAGAAAAATACCAATATAAAAAACAACGTAGGGCCATTTATGGAATCCAGATATGAAAAGTTCATTTCCTTTTGGACCCAGCGTGAACCAAAGGCCCCAAGATCCAATGATGGCGAATGCTATGTTAGATGCGGTATTCCCAAAATTTAAAATGCCAAGGCAGGTTCTAGTGTCTGCAAATAGATGAAAATTTGGATCTTGGGGAATGGGATCTATTAATAGCGTTCCAACCAAGCCCAACAAGGATATAAAAAGTAATAATAAACCTTTCCCGCAACGCATTGAGCTCAGGGTTTTCATTTTTGTTTCACTTTATCCCCTAATTGGATATCTGTTGGAAATAAAAGTGATTTGATTACTATCGGGACGGCCCCGGTGGCGGGTATCACATTGCCAATGTCTATGTAATCAAATTCCTCAAGAATAATTCCATCAATAGACAAAATTTTATTTTCGAGTTTCATTTCCTCGGTGGCATGATAACCAAATACTCTTCCGATATCTTTTTCACAAACGAGTATAATTGGTTTTTCCTTAAGAATTAGACCGGAAAGTCCTCCCTTTATCCCTGATAAAAAGTTATCAATCCTCTGGTAACTTGCTGAACCGAACCAGTCGAAGCAAATGGCTAACGGTTGATCAGTACTTGATAGATCAAGACGCTTTAATGCTTCTCCAACCTGTGTCGAAATTTTTAAGGAGCTTATCACTTCGGAATCTAAAGAAAATTCTGGTTTAATTACCGGAATATTTCTTAAGGGTAGTATATTGTCATCTGATATCATTATTGTTGTACCAGATAATTGAATTGTATATTGA
>DEBE01000155.1:5147-5481 GCA_002348425.1 Alphaproteobacteria bacterium UBA2964
ATCATCGATTTCTATACGTTTACGCATAGAACATGCTAGGTAAGGACCTAGGTCGCCAAAGCTTTTTGTCTCGTATCCGTATATAAACTCCGAGACACCTCCTGAAAAAGTTATCGCATCAATGTTCTTGGCATATTTAATTGAGGGAAGGCGAAGCAATTTCTCGGTGTCTTTTGTCGGTTTTTGACATTTAATTATTTCCATCAAACTGTCTATCATCTTTTCAGAGATCTTATGGCAGTCCTGACTAGAAATCTTCTTTCCTATTGATAAGTCAATTTTTGCCTTGTCAGCGAAGTGTTTTCCGGATTCCTCTATTCGGGTAACTATATTG
>DEBE01000145.1 GCA_002348425.1 Alphaproteobacteria bacterium UBA2964
TCCGGACCAATATATTTAATTTTTATTCCCTTTCCATCTAGTTCCTCTAGTCTTAAGGCCTTCGGTCCCGAAATACAAAAATTTGGAAAATTATCTCTACGCGTGGGTGCACCACCAATTATACCCACATCTACAAAGGTGCCACCCTCATTTTCAATCAAAACTTGTAATTCTTTGGCAGTACGAGGTGAAATCGCATTACAATCGGCATATATAGGCTTCGATCCCGTTGCTTTAATTGCTTGCGATACTTGATAGGCGACCGACCGGGCCTTACCGGGGTCAAGAATTGAAAGGATCAGGTCCACTTCATCGACAAGTACATCAAGAGTTTTGACATCGCGAAAACCTTCTTTCTTGGCTTTCCTTTTGGTGTACTCCGAACGCCCTTTAAGAGTCGTCACGATCTCATACCCGGCCGTCTTAAAATGCCTCCCTACAGCAGCACCCATGTTACCAGGGCTAAGAATGCCAATATTTTTGATCATTTAAGGTTCCTTTCATCAAGCTTACCGGTAGAATTTTACTAGATACGCGATACGAACAAGCGCGCTGCGATTAAAAATAACGTTTATAGTAGCTGAGTTTATCCAATATATTGATTTCAAAATTTTACTTAGAAGCCTAATACAATTCCATTTTCATTTACGTTATCAGAGTTACCACTACCGTTATCCACTCCGACATTAAAAATAGAACCTTCAAGCTTTATTCCGCCACCCAAGTTCTTGGAATATCCGGCCGATGTAACAATTGTATTCTTATCAGGAAGCAATATTTCAGATCGCGTCGCGCTACAATACTGAATACTCATTGTATCTGATTTTTTCAGCACCAAAGCCAATCCATGTATTATAATGGCCGCCAAGCTTCAATTTCGATGCAACCACGGCGCCGTTCACGAAGGTGAGGGATATTAAAAACGTGCTGGCCAGCAGTTTAGATTTTAACATTTTATTTTAAATGTTTTCTAAAAAATTTTATTGTTCTTTTGTGGGCGTTTTTATCAACATCTCTGATATACATATAAATTGAACTATTTTTTCTATCCCAAGCATGATCCGCATTGGGATAAACGTAGGTTTCCAAATTACCTCCCAGCATAGTGATTTCCTGCCATGCCCATTCCGCATATCTAATTTTCTGAATGGAATCTTCTGCACCGTGAAGAGCGAGAGCCGGAGCACCCAAACTTGAAAAATATTTCATTGGATAAGGATTTCTGAATGCCTTTCCGTAATTAGCTTTCCAGACACCATAATGAGCAACACCAGCGTTGACTTGGGACGTACCAGCCAGATAACAAACCCAAAAACCTCCGTTTGAGAACCCAACAGCAAAAATATTTTTGTGTTCCACCCTAGGATCATCCCTCATAAGACCAACGATTGTCGATAAATCTTGCTCTATTTCTTTAAGGTGCAAATTAAAGGTATGCATTCTCAGGCTTATATTAAGTCCGTGACGGCGAAAAAAATCAGGGAGGTAAACTGCAAACCCGTCATCAACATATCGGTGTATGAGATGTTTATTAGTATTTATGCCTCCACTACTATGTGGAGCAATTACTGCGGGAAAAGGACCTTTTCCATTTGGATAATATTTTTCATGATATATAGGCTCTGCTTTTACACAGTTAATTAAAATAATTAAAAAGGGAACGAAGGCCCAAGGTCTCAGAATTTGCAGACAAGACATTTAAGTTTCCTAACAGAATCTCTCTCTAAATTTTTTGCTTATATAAGTTTTAGGTCAGTTCGTTCTTTTAGAGAGACCATTTAACAAATACACTGCCAGAATATCATTTTCTTAATGAACACTAGATTAATAATAGTCGGATAAATCGTAACTGAAAAATAATTTAAAAAGGAACAGGAATTTAAAAATGAAATGTTACGCAACAAGTAATTCGCCTTATGCGAGAAAAGTGCGCATCGCAGCCCTGGAAACTGGCGTGTATGAAAAAGTCGATTGGCAAATTATTACCCGCGAAGAAAGAGCTGAGATAGTCCCTGATATCAATCCACTCGGTAAAGTACCAGTTGCAACTCTGGAGTCAGGGCAAGTGCTATGTGATTCCCCTGTAATTTGCGCATATATTGATAGTTTGACCAACGATAAGAATTTAATTCCTACATCCGGGCCGAAAAGGTGGGAGGTGCTGACCCTTGAGGCATTCGGGGATGGTCTTGGCGAAGCGGTAATCGCCGCATCACAGGAAGACCAACGGCCGGAAGAAAAGCGTTCGCAGGGAATTGTTGATCGACAGGTTGGTAAAGCCAATGCTGCATTAGGCTTTTTAGACAATGTCGCAAAAGATTTTAATACACCTCCTCTAATGGGTGAGATCGCCGTCGCCTGTGCACTAGGTTATATGGAATTCAGAGATGTCATCCCGGGTTGGCGAAATAAATATACCAACCTTGGAGGCTGGTATACTGAAATTTTAAAGCGCCAGTCCTTTGTTGATACAAATCCAGACTAAATCCCAATGAATTTATTTTCTTAAAGATAAAATTAGGAAGAGTGGGGTCAAACCGATGAATATTCAACACAAACTCAATAGGGTGGTAATCATCACAGGAGCTGGAAGTGGCCTCGGGCGATCAATGACGATCGCTCTCGCTCAGGTTGGGTGCTCTGTGGCCGCTGTCGATATAAATATTGATCGCTTGAAAAATCTTTCTACTGAAACCCAAAATTTAGATGGAGAAATTTTTCCAATTTGTCTCGATATAAGTGAAGCTAAGAATTGTATTTCTATCGTTAAACAAACACTCCAAAAGTTCGAGCGTGTTGACGCTTTGGTTAACAATGCAGGCGTAAGCATAGC
>DEBE01000059.1 GCA_002348425.1 Alphaproteobacteria bacterium UBA2964
TATAGGGCAGCAGTAGAAGGAAAATTTCTTGTATTGCAACTCGGTTTTAGTCACGAAATTCGTTATGCAATTCCTGAAGGAATCACAATTAAATGTGAACGTCCTACGGCAATAACTATTAGTGGAGCTGACCGACAACTAGTAGGACAAGTTGCTGCAAATATTAGAAAATACAGGAAACCCGAACCTTATAAAGGTAAGGGTGTGAGATATGAGAACGAATTCATCCTTCGTAAGGAAGGAAAGAAGAAATAGGACTATTAAATGTTAAAAAGTAATCAATTAAGAGCGCGGCGTAAAAAGAGGGTACGCTCTAACCTTCGTGGGGCCAGTGGAACACGTCCTCGCTTGTCCGTGTATAGATCAAATAAAAACATTTATGCACAGATTATCGATGATCTTAAAGGTTGCACTATTGTTTCTGCTTCTTCACAGGAAGAGGAAGTGGCAAAACCATTGAAATCTGGTTCATCAAAAGATGCTGCAGTTGCAGTTGGTAAATTAGTCGGTGAAAGAGCTGCTAAGAAGGGATTAAACCAAGTAATATTCGATCGTGGTTCATATCTTTATCATGGACGAGTAAAGGCTCTGGCTGATGCTGCGCGCGAAGCTGGGCTGAAATTTTGACGGAGAATTATAATGGCACGTAATGACCAGCGTCGCGGAAGAGGTCGTGATGCTAACAATGAACAAAATGACCTTGTCGATAAGTTAGTTGGTATTAATAGGGTAGCTAAAGTTGTAAAAGGAGGTCGTCGTTTTGGATTCGCCGCTTTAGTTGTCGTAGGGGATGAAAAGGGGCGTGTCGGATTTGGTTCTGGTAAAGCAAGAGAGGTGCCAGAGGCTATTCGTAAGGCAACCGAACGTGCTAAATCAGGAATGATACGAATCCCGCTTCGTGAAGGGCGTACGCTTCACCATGATGTTCGAGGTGATTTCGGTGCTGGCCATGTTGTTTGCAGAGCGGCACCAGCCGGTACAGGAATAATAGCCGGGGGTCCAATGCGCGCAGTTTTTGAAACACTCGGTGTTCAAGATGTTGTTGCTAAGTCTACTGGCTCCCAAAATCCGTACAATATGGTAAAAGCGACATTTCAGGCTTTGCTTAGACTGCAATCACCGCGCACGGTGGCAGCTCGAAGGGGTCGCAAGGTTTCTGATATTCTAGGCCCTCGTTCTGCACCTGCAAAAATAAAATCATCTGCAGTTTCGGAGAAATAGAATGGCAACAGAAACAATAATAGTCACTCAAATAGGTAGTCCCATTGGCCGACCAGCCGATCAACGTCAAACCTTGGCAGGATTAGGCTTGAATAAAATAAATCGAACCAGAGAGCTTGAGGATACGCCGGCTATTAGAGGTATGATCAACAAAGTAAGTCATCTTGTGCGGGTTGAAGAAAAATAAAAACACTGACAAGTTCAACGAGGTAAGCAAATGCAATTAAACCAACTTTCCGATAATAGAGGTGCAAGAAAAGCCCGTAAACGCGTGGGTCGCGGGGCCTCTTCTGGCTTGGGAAAAACCTCTGGCAAAGGACAAAAAGGTCAAAAATCACGCAGTGGTGTTGCATTAGCCGGTTTTGAGGGGGGGCAAATGCCGCTATTTCGACGTCTTCCTAAACGTGGATTTAACAATATATTTAGGAAAAACTATCGTGAATTAAATTTGGGTAAACTCCAAGCTGCGATTGACCTTAAAAAGTTGGATATTACGAAACTAATTACTGCTAAAGTTTTAATTTCTTCCGGATTGATTAAGACAGCCCGGGATGGGGTCCGCCTCTTAGGTAAAGGTACCTTAAATTCTAAGATTGATATTGAAGTTGTTGGTGCTTCAAAAGCGGCCATCTCAGCTGTAGAGCTAGCAGGTGGGTCCGTGAAGATTCTCCAATTGGAGGGTTCGAGAAAAATAGTTAATCGAAACAAAGAAAAATCACCAGAACCAAAGAAAGCCTAGGGTAATCAAAATAACATAAGTTGTTATTATTTTTCGGAGAGAGATATGGCGTCTGCCGCTGAACAATTAGCTGCTCATATCAATTTCGGTCAGCTATCAAAAGCTACGGAATTGAAAAAACGGCTATGGTTTACGCTTGGTGCGTTGATAATTTATCGTCTCGGGACGTATATACCTTTGCCGGGTATAGACCCCACGATTTTAAAAGAAATATTCCAACAACAGGCTAGCGGCATATTGGGCATGTTTAATATGTTTGCAGGTGGAGCTTTTGGTCGTATGACGATCTTTGCTCTTGGAATAATGCCGTATATCTCGGCTGCTATTATAATGCAACTACTTACTGCTGTTTCCCCTTATTTTATAGCTTTGAAGAAAGAAGGAGAACCGGGACGAAAAAAGATTAATCAGTATACGCGATATGGAACAGTCTTCCTCGCAGCTCTTCAAGGTTACGGCATTGGGGTCGGTCTAGAAAGTATGACTGGTTCTCAAGGCTCTGCGGTAATTGACCCTGGTCTTTTCTTTAGAGCCACAACAGTTATTACATTAGTTGGTGGTACGATGTTCTTAATGTGGCTTGGAGAACAAATCACTGCTCGGGGCGTCGGGAACGGTATCTCTTTGATTATTTTTGCCGGTATTGTTGCCGAATTACCTTCAGCGTTGGCAGGAACATTAGAGCTTGGACGCACGGGAGCACTACCAGCTGGATTAATTGTCTTCTTTCTCTTGATGGCGTTGGTTGTAATTGCAGTAATTGTATATGTTGAGAGAGCACAGAGAAGGGTTGTAGTGCAGTACCCTAAAAGACAGGTAGGTAATAAAATGTTTGGGGGTGATAGTTCGCATTTACCTCTGAAACTTAATACTGCCGGCGTTATTCCTCCAATTTTTGCAAGTTCGTTATTGTTGTTGCCTATAACATTAGCTGGATTTACAGCCAACGCTGGGCCTGATTGGCTTAATTCGATGGTAGCGTACCTTGGTCGTGGGCAACTTGCCTACTTGGTAATATATGCCGCGCTTATCGGATTTTTTGCTTTTTTCTATACTTCAGTCGTATTTAATCCGTCTGAGACCGCTGATAACTTGAAAAATAACGGAGGGTTTTTACCCGGTATACGCCCTGGGAAAAATACTGCGGAGTACCTTGACTTTATATTGACTCGTCTGACGGTTTTTGGCGCACTCTATTTAATTGCAATAAGTATTTTACCGGAAATTTTAATCTCTAAGTATTCGGTTCCGTTTTATTTTGGTGGCACGAGTTTGTTAATCGTAGTCACCGTTACGATGGATACAGTTGCCCAAGTTCAATCCCATCTACTAGCACATCAATATGAAGGTTTAATTAAAAAGTCGCGGTTGAGAGGTCGTCGGGGATGAATATTATTCTACTCGGTCCCCCTGGTGCTGGGAAAGGTACTCAGGCAAAGGAGCTAGAAAAAAAACATGGCCTTCTGCAGCTCTCTACTGGCGACATGCTACGTGAGGCAATAGTATCTGGCAGTAGACTTGGAAAGGAAGTAAAATCAATTATGGAATCTGGTGCTTTGGTCCCGGATGAAATAATAGTCAAAATGATTTCAAATCGTATAGAACAACCTGATAGTAAGAATGGGTTTATACTCGATGGTTTCCCGCGCACTACCGCTCAGGCGCGCGAATTAGATGTTATGTTGGAACGAAAAGGTATGAAAATTGATTTTGTAATTGAATTGGCGGTTCAAAACGATGTTCTTACTCAACGTATCTCTGGCCGCTATAATTGCACTAACTGCGGTGCGGGATACCACGATGAATTCCAAAAACCCCTTAAGGAAGGAATCTGTGATCAATGCGGAGGTGGCAGTTTTTCGCGCCGTTCTGATGATAAACCAGAAACTGTTAAGGCACGGCTCTCTGCCTATGAGGAGCAAACAGCGCCATTACTTCCTTATTACCGAAAAATGAATAGTTTAAGTAGTGTGAATGCGATGGCGGAGATTTCAGAGGTAACTTTAGAAATAGAGAGTGTAATTTGTGTGCCATGATTGTTGACTTGCAAATGAGAGTTCATATAATCCAGCACCTTCGCGCTTGGAAAATAGTTAGTGAATATAAAAGCGTTAATTACCAAAATAAGGAGACCGCCAAATGGCGCGGATATCAGGCGTAAATCTTCCAAATAAACCAACGGGGATTGCTCTTACATATATTCATGGTATAGGTAGAACTACCGCCTCTGAAATTTGTACGGCCGTTGGTGTAGACGCTGCGGTGCGTATGAACGAACTGAGCGATGATGAGGTAGGTCGTATTAGAGAGATTATCGATCGTGATCATCGGGTTGAGGGCGAGCTAAGACGTGATATTGCTATGAATATCAAACGTTTGATGGATCTAGGTTGTTATCGTGGATTGCGTCATCGTCGTGGAATGCCGTCGCGCGGACAACGTACACATACAAACGCTCGAACTCGCAAGGGACGTGCCCGTCCAATCGCTGGTAAAAATTAAGGTACGATAGGAAAAGATATGGCCAAGGCTGCTACTTCCCGAGTTCGTAAACGCGAACGTAAAAATATCACATCGGGTACGGCCCATGTGAATGCAACGTTTAATAATACAATGATAACTATTGCAGATGCACAAGGTAATACCATTGCTTGGTCTTCGGCCGGGCAGGCTGGTTTTAAGGGATCACGAAAATCTACACCCTACGCTGCTCAAATTGCGGCAGAAGACGCGGGTCATAAAGCCATGGAGCATGGTATGAAAACCTTAGAGGTAGAGGTTAAGGGTCCGGGTTCTGGTCGAGAATCCGCACTGAGAGCTCTCCAAACTGTAGGATTTACAATTACTGCTATTAAAGATGTTACACCGATCCCACATAATGGTTGCCGGCCGAGGAAGCGTCGACGGGTTTAATTTTAATACATCAAGCTGATTGGCGGTGGATATCGCCAAGACGGATTAAAAATTTTTAGGGGGCTTTAGCCTTCAAATGAGAATGAGGTTGCACTCGTGATTCAAAAAAATTGGCAAGAACTTATAAAACCGAATAAATTAGAAGTAACTCCGGGATTTGATGAATCTCGTATGGGAACAATTGTGGTCGAACCATTAGAACGTGGATTTGGCCTCAC
>DEBE01000243.1:0-1039 GCA_002348425.1 Alphaproteobacteria bacterium UBA2964
TGATCCAGGCCATGAGGCGTCGCCCACTAGGGGAACGAGCATAGATGAATTTGTGGAAAGCATCGATCTCATACCAACGTTTCTCGAAATGGCAGGAAGTCCTAACAATCATGACCATATTTTGGAGGGAAGGTCTTTGCTGCCTCTCTTACACAGCAACTTAGAACATTCTTGGAGAGATGCTACTTTTTGTGAGATGGATTACTGCATTAGGCACGCAAGAAACACCCTTGCACGAACAGTTGATAAGTGCAGGGCTTATATGGTTCGTGAAAAGAAATGGAAATATGCTTATTTCAATGGTTTCGATCCACAATTATTTGATCTAGAAAATGATCCGAAGGAATTAAACGATTTAGGTAAAGACCCAAAATATTCGGAGACGCGGGAACGATTGTTTAGAAAGTTATTTGAATGGATAAGTGAGAGACAAATTAGAAAAACAATAAGCAAAGACGTAATAGCTGAACGGACAGGCTCAAGTAAAAAAAGGGGTTATTTGTTTGGGGTTTGGTAAAAGATAGGATTAAAGGGCCACGTGCTGTAAAGGGAAAGTTTTAGATATGAATGATTTGGAGTTTGGTTGGTTTTTGCCAACCCGCGGCGACACACTTGATTATGCGATTCCTCAACAAATACCACCTTCGCCAGAAATGTTTAAACGTGTTGTTAAGGCGGCAGAAGATAATGGATTTGAATATATACTTCTACCTGTTGCTGCGGCGTGCTGGGATGCTTGGCTAACAAGTGCTGTTTTAACGGGTGCCACCGAAAAGATAAAGATGCTTGTAGCAGCACGGCCAGGTTACATTAATCCTGTCTTACTTGCCAAAATGATTGCAACTTTTGATCAGATGACTAAGGGACGTATTTCAATAAATTTGATTGCGGGACAAAATGATGTTGAAAATATAGCAGAAGGCGTCGGGCTCAGTAAGAATGATCGATATGAAATGATGATGGAAGAGGTTGAGATTTGCAAAGGTTTATGGTCAGGAACGGGGAAATTTGATTACGATGGAAAATTTTACAAATTAAA
>DEBE01000243.1:1380-1933 GCA_002348425.1 Alphaproteobacteria bacterium UBA2964
AGGCTCACATTGGGCCAGAAATTTATCAAAAACCATTTCCAAAATTTTACCTGGGTGGGGGATCACCAGAAGCCGCTGATTTCTCGGCAAAGCATGCTCACGTTCATTTATTTTGGGGTGATACCGTTGACCGTATAAAAAGTAACATGGCTCAAATAAGAACATTGGCAAGTAAATATGAACGGGAGAACGAGATCGGCTTTGGCATGCGCTTGCAGATCATCTGCCGTGAAACGGAATCTGAAGCTTGGGCCGTAGCTGAAGGATTGATAAAAAACGTCACCGATGACCAAAAGAATATTATAAAGACACATTTTGCTGGTTCGGAAGCAAATCAACGCGTTCAACAATTATCTGCGGAATATGGAGAAATGCTCGGTCCAAACCTATGGACTGGGTTAACGAAAGCTAGACCTGGTGCCGGAATTGTCATTGTGGGGAACCCAGAACAATGTGCAGAGACACTTCAAAGTTATATTGATATTGGATGTCACTCTTTCTGTTTATCTGGATATCTTCATGATGATGAGGCTATCCGCTTTGGCAAGTGGGT
>DEBE01000243.1:2253-2597 GCA_002348425.1 Alphaproteobacteria bacterium UBA2964
CTTTGGCAAGTGGGTCAAACCAATTCTGGAGGAAAAAAATCCGGAACGAGTAAAAAAATAGCGTTGTGTCCTTAAAATAATTAGTAAGTCGAGTCGAAAAATGGAGTTATTATATTAGGCATGATTACCTATTTTTTTCTCATAGTAGCTATACTGTTAGAAGTGGCTGGAACAATGCTGCTTCCCGTAACAAATAGTTTTTCAAAACCAATACCAACTATAATCATGGCGCTATGTTATCTTGGCGCTTTATTTCTTTTGACTGTAGTGGTGAAGACGCTTCCCATAGCCGTGGTGTACGCCACTTGGAGTGGGTTGGGTGTTTTCTCAGTAGCTATTCTTGG
>DEBE01000219.1 GCA_002348425.1 Alphaproteobacteria bacterium UBA2964
TTTTTTCACGTATACGATTTTCGTGTAAAACCAGGTACCGGCAAAGAGTTTATTCGATTGTTCAACGAGTTTGATTATGGCGATGACAACCCCATGCATAAGTCGGATGCTCAGGTTAAAGACGGCGTGCTCTGCCGTGATGTTGAGGATGAAGATCATTTTTATTTGATTGGCGAATGGAGGAATATCGAAATTCATAAAGCCATACGCGTTGAGATGGTCGAGATGGCACCAGAATTTGTGAAACTTGTTGACAGTGGGCCCTTTGTTCCTGTTTACGCGGAAATTGTTACAGAAACCCCACAGGATATTTTAGATAAAGCCCAGAACCAAAATTAGAAAAAGGTAAATATCAATGGCGACGATCAAACAGTTGCTGAGTGCCCGTTATGGCAAGGATACGGGTATTGGAGATGATAACGAAGTGCCCAAACAAGTTGAAGGCTTGCTCTCAAGACGTTCTATTCGTTCCTTTAAGGATAAAAATATTCCTGAAGCTCTTATTGAACTGCTTCTCGCTTGCGCGCAATCCGCCCCAACAAAATCTAATCTACAGCAATATTCGATCATCTTGGTTGATGATCAAAATATCCGTGACCAACTAGCACCCTGGTGTCCTAGAACAAATGGCCTTGAGGAAAAACCCTTACTTATAGTTTTTTGTGCCGATATCCGTCGCAATCAACGGATAGGAGAGTTCCGGAAGAGGGAAAACGTTAATAATAACTTAGACACATTTTTAAATGCTACAGTTGATACTGCCCTAGCTCTTGGATATTTCGTTACAGCGGCCGAGGCATCTGGACTTGGAACAGCCCCATTAAGCAGTCTCCGTGACAATATTCATGCAGTCTCAAAAATATTAGGACTGCCTCACGGCGTCTTCCCCGTCGCCGGGGTCATGGCTGGCTGGCCCGCGAACGACGGCTATATTAATCAACGCCTGCCACAATCAGTAGTGATCCACCGCGACCAATATGAGGACATAAACCTTGAAGAAGAAATTAATGAGTATGACCAAACCCGAGATCGCATCTTCCCGATTCCAGAAGAAAGACAAACCCGTACCGATTTATGGGGAGTTGCCGAATTTTATGGGTGGTCGGAACACATATCACGTCAACTGGGCAAACCCGAGAGACCAGAATTTAAAGCATTCCTTAAAAACCATGGGTTTGACTTGAGTTAAACAGAATTTCCATCCGCTTTAAAAGCCCTAAAACTATTTAAAATACTAGAGTGAATAAGCCGGTAAGAATTAAAATTATAAGCGCAACCCTTCTAAAATAATCTTTTGGAGCCAGCATAAAGAAATAGGAACCAAGCCACACGCCGGACATATATATCGGCACAAGGAGAAGAGCGCGAATTATGACGTCAATTGAATAAGCGCCACCGATGGCACTTGCAATAACCATTGAAACAGTTAGAACAGCGATACAAAACACAATATTCGCACGTTGTATTTCTACCGAATAAGGCGAAGATAAAAAGTAAAGCCCAAGTGGAGGGCCGCCTACTCCAGTCAAGCCATTAACACTACCTGCGACTGCACCTACAAATGAACTCGAACATAAACCACGATCCCCGCGATAATTCCAACCGCTAAGCAAAATTAAAGCGAATAATAAAATAAACCCGCCCATGGACCTCCTTACAATCTCCGCATCGATATGATAAAGGAACCACGCACCTAATGGAGTAAAGGCCGCGATGCCAAAACAGATAGGAATTATTTCACCCCATTTTGTTTGATGCGCTGTTTTACGTGCCAATTGCACGGCACCAAACATGGTAACCAACCCAACAATAGCTATCGCTTCAATTGGACCAAATAGAAATGTTAACACCGGTATTATTATCAGAGCTCCGCCAAACCCGGTATAGCCGTGAATCATCCCGTTAGAAACTGCTACAAATGCGCTAACAGCAAATGCAAAATTAAAAAAATCTGCTAAAATGAGTTGACCCATTCTAACGAACTTCGCCGCCAGAGGTTACCCTTTTGTCAATGAAACGAACGGCTTTGGTTTGTTCCCCCACACGATAGATCTCTCCTCGATCCACAAATTCAATCCGCGGGGTAACATGAATCGCCTTATTTACCTGGTCTTTAATTCTTTTAGAAAAATCAATGTCACGCTCTGAATTTAGTTCTACACGTATTAACATTTCATCCATAGACAAGGCGTCCTTTTGATTTTCTTTCTGTATAACAATTTGAAACTCTGCAATAAATTTTAACGACTGGATTGCCTCCAGCAATACGTCTGGATTAATCAACATCCCCTTTACCTTAATGAGATCTTTTGTCCGGACCACCGGCCCAACAATACGCTCACTGGTTCGCCCACAGTGAGGACAAGGAGTTCGATCAAGCGATACTATATCTCCAACAAGGAAACGAATCAGCACGGTGCCACGACGGTCAAGGTGGGTTACTGCCAAGGATCCACGCTCTCCATCGGGTAGTCGGCGCCCGGTAATTGGATCAACTATTTCATGGTATTGTAAATCGGGCGTAGGATTATGCCAGTCCCATTCTTCCTTGCACTGGGCAAAAGCTCCGAGCTCCGTGGATCCATAACGATTAAATATTAATGGGTTTTCCACACCCATATCACGCAAGCAACGACGTATGTCTTCTCGTAGCGCCGGTGAAGTTGCCTCTCCAGTAATCGCGCACATGCGAATAGAAGATAAATCAACACATAGTTCTAGGGCTCGGATGAGTAAGCGACGAATGTAGCTTGGAACTCCCCACAATACCGTCGCACGATGTTTCTCAACCCGGGACACGACTTGATCGAGAGAATTTTGCAAATCAAACGGACTAAAAGCACCACCGGGCAAGGCCGCAAAAATCTTAGCTCCAACTGCATAGGCATTTCCAGCGGACCGGACAAATGCGCCCATTGGGGCCGGTGTTAGTGGAAACAGATTGGCAATGATATCAGAATCATTAATACCTGATATTTCAGCAACGGCTTTGGATTGATATAAATAAGCGTGATAATCATAAGTCGTATTAAAAATTGGAACCGGATCCGCCGTACTCCCTGTCGTATACAGAACTTCCCAAAGAGCACGCTCATGTAAAGGGTAATTTGACGACAAATTAAGACGAAAATCATTGGGTGCTTCCATCAAATCTTGCTTTTGAGTCAGCGGTAAACTCTCAAGATCACCGACACTTTTAATTTCCCCAATATTATGACCTTTTGTCTCCCACAACCTTTGATAAAACTTATGTCCAATCTGGCAAAGTTTAAGCATATGCTTAAGTTTGTCGCCCTGAATTTTTTCAATTTCAGAAAGGGGTAAA
>DEBE01000127.1 GCA_002348425.1 Alphaproteobacteria bacterium UBA2964
AGGTGTTTTACTCGTACTTTGCGGTGTCCTATTTCAAACATGCAACACTATTATAGTTAAAAAACTCACAAAAACCGAGGAACCCGATGCCATAGTGTTATATCATACATTATTTATTTTACCTCTCTCAATCATTCCAACAATCTACGTATGGGAAACACCAACTTTGGAACAATGGGGTTGGTTCGCTATTATCGGCGCCGCAGGGATCTTAACACAAAGTTGTATGACCAGGGCATTCGTCGTTGCAGACGCTTCATTTGTATTGGCCCTCAGCTATCTAAGATTGCCGATTGCAGCGATTATGGGGTTTGCAATTTTTGGAGAGGTTCCTGTCATATGGGTATGGATTGGGGCTATTATCATATGCGCCTCCTCAACCTACATTGCTCACCGCGAGTCAGTCCTCGCCCAGACCAATGGACGACGGAACAATGAATAAAATAGCAAAGCTCATTTCATTTTGGCCAGCGGTGATCCAATGCACCTTTTGGATCTTAATCTCCGGATCTTTGATGGTCATACAACTGGGTATCGTCAGATTGATCTCAAATGATATAGATGTATTTGAAATTGTTTTCTTTCGTGCTTTATTCAGCTGCCTTTTTATTCTTCCAATAATTACAAGCAACCCAACTGTGCTGAAGGTAAACCGCCCCGTCATTATGGGACTATGCGGCGTCTTGGCATTTGTAGCCGGAGTTTGTTTTTATTTCGCCGCAAAATATATGCCTCTCGCAGATATTACGGCAATCCATTTTTCTCGTCCTATTTTCGCAGCCATTCTTGCAGCTATCGTCTTAAAAGAAGTCATAAAAGGGCCTAGAGCTATTGCAATTATTGGCGGCTTTATCGGCGCAGCAATCATAATACGCCCCGGGCTAGTCGATTTTAATGTTGGTATTTTCTTTGTACTTGGTGTGGTTGTAGTGCAAACTTGGAACCCCATAAATCGGCGCCTATTATCTAAAAGTGAACACCCGGATAGCATCGCTGTTTGGACACAGCTGATAGTTTTGCCACTGGCATTGATACCAACTTTTTTGGTCTGGACAATGCCAACATGGGAACTTCTAGGTTGGATGGCATTAATTGGACTTCTGGAAATGCTAAACCAGCGAGTGTTGGCACGGGCCTACATACAAGGGGAAACTGTCATAGTTCTGGCTCTTCATTATACCAGACTTCCTTTGGCAGCTCTTGCCGGTTTTCTTATGTTTAATGAGGTTCCTGAAGTTTGGGTTTGGATCGGCAGTGGGGTAATTGCCTGTGCAGCTCTTTATCTTGCCCACCATGAGAAAATAAAAGAGGGTCAAGAGAAAAATAAGAACTCTGATATTTAATTTTATTGCCTTTAACAACTTCTATAAACCTTGGCACACCAACTAAAATTAGGTAGTGCTAGTTTTATAAAATGCTCATAAAACAAGAGACGGCTAAAAATTTAATCAGCTAGCAGATAACGGCATATATTGGAGATATCATGACACCGCTTAGACTCAGCATCGCTTCTACTGATTACGATCATTTTCGTGACTTCCGAACAGGAGATGTGCGCGCCGAGGGGATAGACCACAATTGGTCCACGTTACGGCACCACGAAGTATTTGCGCGTTTTACTGCGAATAGGGAATGGGATGTTGCAGAGTTAAGCTTTGCAAAGTTCGTCGCACAAGTAACTCGTGACAATGCTGATATCATCGGTTTACCTGTGGTATGCTCCCGCTTATTTCGGTTTTCGTCTTTCTATATCAATAAAAATTCTGGCATCAAAACCGTCGAGGACCTCAAAGGAAAAAGGATTGGTTCACCCGAATGGGCCCATTCTGCCGCCGTGTATATGCGTGGCTGGATGCATAATGACTGTGGGGTAAAATTACATGATGTACACTGGTATCAGGCGGGCGCCAATGCGCCTGGTCGAGTGGAGAAGGTTGAACTCAATCTTCCTGAAGGGGTTGAGATTACGCGAATTTCAGACAAGTCTTTATCCGACCTAATTGCCACTGGTGAAATCGATTGTGCAATAATAGCGAGGCCACCAACCTGTTTTCTTGAAGGGCACCCAGATGTAGTACGGCTTTATCCCGACTACCTTGAGATGGAGGAACAATATTATGAAAAAACCAAAGTCTGGCCAATAATGCACATCATGGTTATGCAAAACCATATTCTCGAGAACAATCCCTGGGTGGCACGAAACTTGTTGAACGCCTTCGACGAGTCCAAAGAACGTAGCATTGAAAGACTACTTGACCCGGCTGTATCCCGTTATCCTCTTGCGTGGCTTCCAACATATGCCCGAAAAATGCAAGCTACATTCGGGAAAGACCCCTACCCTTTCGGAATAGAGGAAAATCGGGCCACTTGGGAACAGATGCTACTCTATACATATCAGCAGGGCATCGCACACAAACACGTAACACCTGAGGATATATTTCCAAAAGGAATTATGACAAATGTAGTTGTTTAATATTCCAACAGTGGTAAATTTTTAAAATAAATCAAAGAATATCCATAAGCTTAATAAGCGGCCGCATATCGGATATATTTCCAAGCTCACACCACGCCGCCAAAACCGCATCACACCTTTGATTCCCAATAACGGGGGCACTTTGTGAACGAAATTTATTTTCTATATCTAAATCGGACATAGGATTGCCCGGGTGCCCAGGAGGATTGACGTTTTCAACCACATAAGTCGAGCCATCTTCCAATTCAACCACAGCCCGGACCATCATCGTATCAGGCATAAGTTCTTCGATAGCCGAATCCACAGTCACTTTTACTTTACTGAGGAGGGGACGAATTCCCGGATCACGGACTAAAGTTTCATCGAATGTGTTTACCGATACCGGACCATCAATTAGGGCCCTGACAAAAATATAAGGCAAGCTATGATCAGCGGTCTCACGCGTTTGTGGATCCCATTTTTCTGGTTCACTAGCAATTTCATGTTTAGTAAAATTATCACAAAAAATTTCTATTTCTTTTATTGACTCTATTTTATCTGGGGCAATCTTTTTCCGCATTTCGAGAGCTGCCCACACTACAGACTGTCCGTTGGTTTCTAAAGGCCAGTATTTGATAAGGACTTTTGGAAAATCAAAACTACCGCCTTCTGTAGGGAAGTTCGAAATCTCAAAAGGCCCCGTCACATTATCAAATAAACCACAACGACCTTCGAAGGCATTCCCTGGCCCAACCATACCTTCAGCCGCTAACGTCGCCGCAAAAACTCCATTTCGTCCTGCAAAGGCAGTCGCAACATTTTTCCATGGCGTCAGCTCACCGGATCTCGTAACACGTAACGGCACCGTAGAAGTCGCTGTCATTCCGATTGCGTGAGCTGTTTGTTCGCTAGAAAGTTTGAGCAGATTACAGATTCCTGCAGCAGTCGAAATTCCAACAGCAAATCCTTGGTCCCAACCCAGGTGGCGCATATTGGAAAATTCGCTAAGTCTGATGAATACTTCGTAAGTGACTAACACTGATGCCAACAGTTGGCGGCCGCTTATAGGCATCGCTCCCGCCATAGCAAGATGCGGGCCAATTCCATCACTTGGATGCCCTCCCGGATAACGGTCATTAAAATCATAATTACGAATCATACAGGTATTGATAAAGCCGGCAATTTCGACAGGTAGTACTTTTTCTTGCATAAGTGTGCGCCCCGGAAACCTGCCGGGCGTCTGCCCAAGAGCCAAACGCTTCCCTATTTCCGCGGCTTTGCAATCATGTGACCCTATAGCACAACCCAAAGTATCAATAAGGTGCTGACAGGCTAAATGAGAAATTTTAGTTCCAAGATGATCGAAAGTTAAATCGGTCGCAAAATTTGCAATTTGCCTGGTAAGCTGGTCGAACAAGATCATATTTACCTTTATAAGACTGGAAAATGTTCAGCTCGAAAGCTCGACAGTGGCAGAGGTGGATCTTCATTAATACCATCTATCCACATGTCAAAGACAATGTCTTTTTCTGGTGTTACCTCGAGTAAGCGCGCACGGCACATGTCTCCACGATTATCATTTGTGGCGACCCCATCAATTGTACAGATTCCGCCAAAGGTCATAAAGGTATTGCCGGTTTTCGGAAGACGGTAGGCTCCACCCTGATAACAGGCATAAAATTGCTCCTCCGGACCAGCGCCGAACGACCACACTTGTTTTACTGTCATCATTTCCTCATCAACAAGGAATTCAGCGACTCTACTGTAATTTTTTTCGGCCGGTAATTTTTCAGAAAAAGGCAATGCTCGGTGATTTCCATTATCAAAACATAGGATTGAACCAGAAGGTGTTACAGAGCAATCATGTTGATGGTATTGCCAGTCCAATTCTCCTAGAGGCTCCAGTAAATATTTTGACCATGGTCGTCGCCAGTTTCCAGGGTCGCCGAGAATCCATTTTATATCTCCGGTGAGACGAGAAAACTTAAGGATGCAGTCCTGGGTCCTAAGAGAAACCATTATTGTATCGTCACGCTGGTCATAAAAAACAGCATTGGTATGACACCAGTCATTGCTATCCATAAAACCCAATTTATTCCAGTAATTAGAACAACTTCCATAGCAGAGCCGATATGGATCAATCATATCAAATAAATGCCATTTATCGATGATGTCCCCCTTTGCAGAAACCTCAAGGACAATGTCACCAATGACCTTGGCGGGACCTCGGGAAGCGTCAGGTTCACTATCGTTTACCGGCCAGTCAGGAAAGACCCGCATTTCAGCACTTAGGAGCAAAAAGTTGCCATTGGGTAAAACATTCACTCGATGGTGAGTTAGAGGTATATCTATTGCGATTGAACCGGGGGGCGGCTGCTTATCTTGCCACTTGCCAGTAACATGCCACTGTCGAATGAGCGTTCCAGTCGGTGATACCTCTATTATTTGACCCGCAGCTGTCAGAGAAAAAATCAGATTACCGTTGGGGTGGGCACAACTATCTTGTGCTGCGGTATCAAATTGCAGATTTAACGGCATTTTCCCCTCTGCGTTGAGCCCAATAATCCATCCAACTTTATTGCGTCCTCTGTCATTGCCGCCGGGCCTTACGTTAAAAACCATCATCCCGGGTTCGCGTCTATCTGGTATACAAGTATCGATATGATAAGGAGGCAAATCGGCAGTATTCATATTAATCAAACCGTCTAGTTGGCCATGCTGGACGCGACAGGCCTAAGTTTTGCCTTAGGGTCGTTCCGTTATATGCTTTACGATAAAGACCTCTCCGCTGTAATTCTGGGATAACAAGATCTATGAAATCTCTTAAACTAGATGGAAACAACGGGGGCATAATATTAAATCCATCGCATGCTCCGTCAACAAACCACTCTTCCATCAAATCGGCAACTTCACTCGTCGATCCAATGATTTCATAATGACCGCGAGCACCAGCAACCCTTCTATAGAGTTCTTTGATTGTTAAATTTTCTCGGCGCGCAATATCAACAAATAGATCTACACGGGTAGAACTCGTTTTGTTACGTGGAATTTCCGGCAAGGGGCTATCAATCGGAAAACCTGAAACATCGTAATCAAGCCGTTTGGAAAGAAGTTGCAATCCGGTAATTGGATCGATCAAGTCTTGAAGGTAGTCATACTTACGAACTGCTTCTTCGCGAGTTTCTGCAACGCACACCAATAATCCCGGCATTACCTTAAGATCATCAGGACTGCGACCATATCCATACATACGTTTCTTTACATCAGTGTAAAAATCTTTGGCTCCCAAAATCGTTTGTTGTGCGCCAAAAATTACTTCTGCGGTCTCAGCCGCAAGTTCCCGACCTTCATCAGAAGCTCCCGCCTGCACCATAACAGGTTCTCCTTGGGGTGATGGCGGAACGTTCAAAGGTCCCTTAATTTTGAAAAACTCACCATCATGTTCAAGAATTTGAAGCTTTTTCTTGTCAAAATAAACACCAGATGCTCGATCCCTGATAAAGACGTCCTCCCCCCAGCTATTCCATAAGCCCCGGACAACGTGTGCAAACTCTTTTGCTCTTTTATAACGCTGTGATTTTTCCATATGCTGTTCTTTACCAAAACTTGCCGCTTCAGACCTATTCCCCGAAGTAACCAAGTTCCAGCCAGCACGGCCACCGCTTACGAGATCCAATGAAGCAAATCTCCTTGCCAGGGAAAAGGGTTGATCATAGGTTGTTGTTGCTGTGCAAACTACACCAAGTTGTTTGGTATGTTGGGCTATCGCACCCATAAGGGTAAAGGGTTCGATCCATGTACCATAGGAATCGTGAGCCATCGCATCCAGTTCGCCTCTCCAGAAAGAGACCGAATCTGCCATAAAGAACATATCAAAAAGGCCGCGCTCAGCCATTTGAGCAATATCAATAATATGGTTCATGTTTGATCCGGAATTTGGAACACTATCAGGATGTCTCCAAGCGGCAATATGGTGGCCACATGGCCAATAAAACATGCCGAGCTTCATTTCCTTTTTACTGCCAACCATGCGCTAGCTTCTCCCGAGTTTTACATCATCCCGCGGGTATTTTTAATGTGCCTCGTCCCAGCTCAAACCATAACCGGTATCACAGATTAAGGGGACAGATAGGCTTGCCGCAGACTCCATGACGTCTTTGACCAGTTTCTCGGTCTTCTCAAGCTCACTTCTTGGCACTTCAAATATTAATTCATCATGAACCTGCAACAACATTTGTGCTTTGAGATTCGCGGACTTCAAAACATCGGGCATCAGGATCATTGCACGTTTAATGATATCAGCAGCCGACCCCTGTAACGGGGCATTGATTGCCGCACGTTCCATAAAATTTCGTCGCGCCGGATTTTTATCCTTAATTCCCGGCACGTGAACTCGACGGCCAAAAATTGTTTCAACATATCCATTCTTTTGCGCGAACTCTTTTGCGTTATCCATGTAGCCCTTAACACCGGGATATCGTGCAAAATAAGCCTCGATAAAGGACTTTGCATCGCCTTGCGCAATGTCCAGCTGACGCGCTAATCCAAATGGGCTGATACCATAAATAATGCCGAAATTTATCGCTTTAGCACGATTACGAGTCGGGCTATCGAGTTGGCTGATAGGAATTTCAAATACCTCACTAGCTGTCAGGGCATGAATATCAACACCATCTTTAAAGGCCTTCTTAAGGGTACCAATATCAGCCACATGTGCAAGCAAGCGCAACTCAATTTGAGAATAATCTGCTGAAAGCAGAACATTTTTATCATCTGCAACAAAGGCTGTTCTAATTTTACGACCATCTTCAGTGCGTATGGGAATGTTCTGCAGGTTAGGATCATTAGAAGACAAACGCCCAGTCGAGGCTATCGCTTGCGCAAAGGAGGTATGCACCCGTCCGGTTCGACTATCAATCTGACCTATTAATGCATCCGTATAGGTACTTTTAAGTTTGCTTAACTGGCGCCATTCAAGGACTTTCTTGGGTAATTCATGACCCTGGGCCGCAAGGCCTTCGAGAATATTTGCACCGGTAGCATAGGCCCCTGTCTTCCCCTTTTTACCACCAGGCAAGCCCATTTCATCAAACAAAACCTCGCCCAACTGTTTAGGCGAACCAATATTGAAAGAACGCTCAGCTAATCTGTGGACTTCTTCTCCGAGCAACGCAATACGTTTTTCGAAATCAGCAGACAAACTTTTCAAAACTTTGATGTCGACCCTAATACCCGCTCTCTCCATAGCCTCGAGTACACTTATAAGGGGCCTCTCTATTCGCTCATAAACCGTCGCCATATGCTCTGACACTAGACGAGGTTTAAGAAGTTGATACAAACGAAGTGTCACATCTGCATCTTCTGCGGCATAGTCTAGAGCAGCTTCGAGTTCTACCTCCGCAAACCCTATTTGTTTTTTCCCGGAACCGGTTACTTCTTTATATTTAATATTGGTTCGGCCAAGATGAATCCGTGTAAGTTCATCTAGTCCGTGGCCATGCGAGCCACCATCGAGTACATACGATAACAACATCGTATCATCTAATGGCCCCATCCTAACATTATAGTTTGCAAAAACCTCGCTATCATATTTTGCGTTATGCGCAACCTTCAACGTACCGGGATCCTCCAACAATGGTTTAATAATCTCCAATAATTTATCGATAGTAAGTTGTTTTGGGGCATCTTTAGTTTGAGAGAGCGGATTCTCTTCTCCTAGATCGAGTGTTGCTTGGCTGACCCGACGGATATGCCCCACAGGAATATAACAGGCCCGTGCACCCTCAACCGGTTTTGGAAGGGCTAGAGAAATACCAATGAGTTCTGCATTTAACGAATCAAGGGAGTTCGTTTCCGTATCGACTGCAACGATACCTTGCTCATAAGCTGCTTTCACCCACGTTTTTAAGGGAATCTCTTCTTGAATTAAAGTGTAGCCCCCATCATCACCAGCTGGAGCGTCCTGCATTACATTGTTAGTAACAGAAACATCCTGACCAGCGGCTCCAAGACGAGCCACAACCTTCGCTACCGTTGATTTAAACCCTTGTTCTTCAAGAAATCCCAATAACTTCTCAGGTTCCGGTTCCCTAATAACAAAATCCTCATATTTTTGTTTGACGGGCACGTCTTGCTTGAGGGTGACAAGATCCCTTGAAACACGGGCTTGCTCGGCATACTCGATGAGGCTCTCACGTCGTTTTGGCTGTTTGATCTCATTAGCCCTAGATAACAATGTATCAAGGTCGCCGAATTCATCAATCAACTGTGCCGCGGTTTTTACCCCAACACCCGGTACGCCAGGCACATTGTCAGTTGAATCACCGGCGAGCGCTTGAACGTCAATAACCTTTTCAGGTCTTACACCAAATTTTTTCTTTACCTCCTCATAGCTAATTGCCGTTCCCTTCATCGGGTCTTGCATTGAAATATTCTCGTCAACGAGCTGCATTAAATCCTTGTCGGAGGAGACAATGGTTACCTTATGTCCATTGGCGCCGGCCTCTTTTGCATATGTAGCAATTAGATCATCGGCCTCGTACCCTTCCATTTCTGCTTGAGGCAGGCCAAATGCTTCTACGGAAGCACGAATTAACGCAAATTGTGGTATCAAATCTTCAGGTGGAGGCGGCCTATTTGCTTTATAATCTGGATAAATCTCAGACCGAAATGTCCGCCTGGCTGTATCAAAAATTACTGCAAGGTAGTCCGCGTCCGAATCCTCCACCAGCTTTGTAAGCATGGAAGTAAAGCCGTAGACCGCATTTACCGGTGTCCCGTCAGGCCGGTTCATAGGTGGCAGAGCATGATAGGCGCGAAAAATATAACCAGATCCATCTATAAGCAATAAATGTTTGGCCTTTTTATTTTCTGCCATTGATATCCCCGTATTCTATCTGTCAAACTATCGCAAGGACGCAAAGGAACGATTTAATTAGTTAGTTTGCAAAGTAAATTAATAATAACCAAAGGGCCTTTAATGCCCCCCAGCAATCTTTGACCCGGGCTTTAAGAGATACATTCTACCGCAATAACCGCATTCAGCTTTACCATCAATCAGGGTTAGAAAGACTCTCGGATGCCCGAGGGCTCCTCCCCCCCCATCACAAGCTACCGTCAGCGCTTCAACTTCAATAGTTTCTGGTGGTTTTAGAGCAGTAACAGCCATAGTTTAATCCTCATATTTTTTACACTCGGTTTATTGACCACCGATGTAAGACAATGATAACCAATGGCCACCTTCATGAAAAGTTTCTTAAATTAAAATTCTGGCTCACTTTTTACCAACTAATTAATCTATGAATATAGAAAAATCACATCGCAATGATGATATGCCACTTCTTGCAGTTGACATCCAGAATCTCACCAAGATTTACAACCCTTCAAAAGGTAAAACTGTTGAGGCCCTGAATAATATAAATATGAAAGTCCCGCAGGGTTCCATCTTTGGAATACTAGGACCCAACGGCGCCGGAAAATCAACACTCATCAATATCTTAGCAGGATTAGTTGTGAAAACTTCGGGGATCGCCAAAATTTGGAATTTTGATATAGAACGAGAGACAAGGCGTGCAAGAGCAGCAATTGGTGTGGTACCTCAAGAAGTTAGTCTAGATGCATTTTTTAGCCCGAGAGAAGCATTGGAACTCCAAGCAGGTTTATATGGTGTACCGAAAAAAGAACGCCGTACTAATGAAATTTTGGAAGCAATTGGTTTAACAGAAAAAGCCAACGCTGACGCAAGGTCGCTCTCTGGCGGAATGAAACGGCGTTTACTAATTGGAAAGGCATTAGTTCATACACCCCCCGTCGTGGTTTTGGACGAACCAACGGCCGGCGTAGACGTAGAACTTCGCCGACAACTTTGGGATTATGTAAGGGATTTAAACAAAGCAGGGACCACCATTTTACTTACCACACACTACCTTAAAGAAGCCGAGAAAATGTGTGATACAATCGCTATTATTGATCAAGGCCAAATGGTTGCCTGTGACACCACACCAGCATTAATAGAGCGCTTAGATCAACGGACCCTCATTATTACCATTAAGGAAAAACTCCATAAGCTGCCGGATAATTTAAATGACTTTTCTGTTACTCTCACAACACCCATAAAGTTAACATTTGAATTTTCTCCAAGCAAAACCAGCACGGGGGAAATAATCACAGCTGTTCAAAAAGAAATGCTCACCATAGTGGATCTACAAACTTTGGACTCTGATCTTGAGGATGTTTTTATAAGAATGACCAACCTTAACGGGTGAATTGAATAGATCACTAACCCGACTGTTTTTTCAAAGAATCAGAGAAAGGATGTAGTTTTTTGGGCGGGATATGTTCTCGTACCAATCCGACGCCACAAAATCACGAATATGGGTACCCTTTTGCACAAGGATTCACTTATCAGCTTACCTGCCCTTTAAAATGAGTTGGAGAAAAGGTACGTGTGGTACCTGAAAACACTAGAAGGTTTTGGATACCTAGCGTAAATTCCAGCCAACGCACCCGTAGCTCAGCTGGATAGAGCGCTGCCCTCCGAAGGCAGAGGTCAGAGGTTCGAATCCTCTCGGGTGCGCCACTTTTCTTTCAACAAGTTCAGATAGTTACCAGTTCGTGATTTCAGTCTGACCTCACAGAAGAGTGGCGGTCAGTTTCCTCATACGGAAATTCTGACAGAGAATATTCGGAATGTGTAGAGAGAATGGGGTGTAGATGATCCAGACCCCGTTACCCCGAAGAATTAGACCCACTCGACAAAACACCTCATTACCTTTTTTTTGAGTATTAAAAAGGTTCTTACGCAAACAAGAAAAGACCCTGCAACTTAGGGGCAAACAGGGTCTTTTCCGTCTATCAATCTGCCAAAGAGGTCACGCTTAGAGCAGACCGAGATCACGATATGTTTATCGCCTTGCATAAGGGCTTTGTTCACCTAGTTCCCAAAGGTGAGAGGGTTAATTTTAAGCATGCAGCATGAGGCTTTGTTTTTCGAAATAAGCTTGTGTGCACTACCACGGGCCGCGTTTACCCTCCGCGGCCCGCGGTTTACCCCATATCATGCAAACCTTTAGGAACTTAGACGTCGCCCCTATTTGTGAGGTAAGCGAAAATATTTAAATTTTATAATATAATTTCGATTTCCTATTGCGACTAATTATCAGTTGCACTATATAAATGAGATTGATTCTCATTCTCAACAGGGAATATAACATGGAACAAAAAATTATAAAGTTTGAAAACAGAGATAGAACTGCGGCTCAACGATCCTACAAAAAGACGTATCACCTCCAATTGGAAGGATTAAATTCTGCTGAGAATTTTTTAGTTTGGATGACTCAATATTGGGTTCGTTCAACGATACAGCGGATTGATCCACTACCATTAATTCGGAAAAGTATAGAGGAAATTTTGGATAAAGAGAATCAGGAGGAATATGTCCAATATATTAATTATATATTTTACCTTTTTTTCAATATCTCGAGTTACCCTCTTACCCTGGGATGTCAACATTGTAAAAAACTAGGCTCTTTTGAGCTTAATTTTATGGCTTTGGTAAGTTTCCAGCAAAATGATGATGATCACCTAACCAAAAATTTATTGGGTCATATATTGGGTATTAATTATTCGGAGGATACAAAAAATTACATTGATTTGATTTCCGAAATTTATCTTAAAAGTAACCTAAAACTTCAACTTCGGCCAGAATACCAGGACCTATTTCAATTAAAGTCCCCCTCTATGGACCATTCCCTGAAATATTTAGGAAGTATTAATTAGTTAGATAATTTTCAAAAAAGAAAGTGTACAAATAATGATAAATCAATCCATTCCCTCTTTTGTTGCTACGGCCTATCACCAAAACAAATTCGAAGAAATTTCTGACGAGACCATAAAGGGAAGTTGGGCCATTTTTCTATTTTACCCGAGGGATTTCACCTTTATTTGCCCCACGGAACTTCAAGACATGAGCAAATACTACGACGAATTTAAGAAATTGGGCGTCGAAATCTGCGCGGTTTCTACTGATAGCCATCACGTGCACAAAGCTTGGCACGACAATAGTGAAGCCGTCGGCAAAACAAAGTTTCCTATGATAGGCGATCCAACCGGAGCGATAACCCGTGGTTTTCAAGTCATGATTGAGGAGTCTGGAGAGGCCCATAGAGCAACTTTTCTTGTCGACCCCGAAGGGCTTATAAAAGTTGTCGAAATACATGCAGATAATATTGGTCGAAGTGCTAAAGATTTTTTAAGGAAAGTAAAGGCAGCTCAATATGTTGCAAATAGCGATGGGGAGGTGTGTCCCGCCGCTTGGGAGCCGGGAAACAAAACATTGAAACCTGGAATAGATTTAGTTGGCAAAATATAGCGTTTCAGACACTTTTTTAATTTTTGAGAAAATGTCGGCAAGTACCCAAACCTTCCTGATATGAAGCGCGCTAAGATAGTAATATTTTTGCTTATTTATTTACTTTGTTTCTTAATAATTTGGTATTTTTTATACTTCAATTGATCCCATAAAACCATGTCCAAATCATCAAGCTATCAACACTTAAGAGAATACCAAAAACAAGGCCCCAAAGTGCAAAATAATGCTGGTGGAGAAAAACAATTTTGGAAAGTCATAGCTATTAAGAAAGACCCTAGAAATTTCTGGATTCCAACAGAAGATTGCCCTTATTTAGATAATCGTTATCCTCTCGAAAGGGTTCGCTATGCGGTCGAACAAGGAAATTTAATTGTAGCTCAAAAAAAACTTGGCCCATTTCATTATGAATTATGGGCGACAGAACCTAAAATAAAGGTTTAAACAGATTACAATTTTTAGTCCTCCTAAACTCTAAGTTTTTTATTTTTTGATCCGATAACAATCCTTTACCGTATTATGGTTTTGCTGCCAAATGTGGCATAACATTTTATGATATTGAAACTTCTAGAATATTTTTCAGTAAAGTTCATGAAAACTAAACAAACAAAAACTCGATGGTGGTGGATAAGACATGCACCTGTTATTAACCCTGACAAAAAACTATATGGTCAGCTCGATCTAGACGTTGACCTTAGTGACCATCAAAAATTTGAATTAGTCGCCAACTCCCTGCCAAAAAATGCGACGTGGATAAGTTCACCTTTAGCACGAGCAAAAGAAACCGCCAGTCTTCTGGCCAACCTAACAAGCCAAGATAGTAAAATTAAGGAATATGATCAATTAAAAGAGCAAGCCTTTGGAGATTGGGAAGGAAAAAGATGGGATGAAATTGACGAGAACATAAGCAAAACTTTTTGGGAAAACCCCGTAAAAAATTGCATCCCAAATGGTGAAAGCTTTAACGATTTGGTGAGACGTGTCTCAAAAACTATTGAGGAGCTAAACAATCAATATACTGGAAAGGACATCATTGCCGTCGCACACATGGGAACAATCAGAGCGGCGCTTACGCAGGCAATCGGAGGGGACGGCCATGCTGGCCTGTTATTCCAACTAAAACCTATTTCCTTAACTCGTATTGATGCAATTCATGATAATAATCATATTTGGTGGAAAATTTCTGGTGTTAACCTTTATGGGAACAGAGATGAATTGGCGAGTTAACCCAAATATTAAAGCGATAAATCGATTATTAAAAATGGCATTGAAAGCGATAAAGAAAAATTGATGGAACAAAATACATGATATTTGCAAAAGCCTATGTTGTAACCCTTATTGTGTTTCTATGCCTTGATTTTATATGGCTGGGATTTATCGCAAAGGATTTTTATGGTTCACAGTTAGACAATTTTATGCGTGTAAATATCAATTATGCCGCTGCTATA
>DEBE01000157.1:0-4366 GCA_002348425.1 Alphaproteobacteria bacterium UBA2964
TCAGCTGCTGAAGTTACCGGAAGAGGGTCAAAAGTACATTCGATTTGGCCGGGACCATATTCGTTTTCGATTGAACGCAGGGGCAGCTCGAGTGCTTCATAAATTTCGGCAAGAGTACTTAAAATCGGTTGCATGAGGTCGAAATTTGTTTCGAGATGATATGAATATCCGGGTTCAACAGATGAGGTTTCAATGGGTCTTCCTCGAACGCCGGGAATACCCGAGTTTTGAGTGGTAAGTTTTTCATTATCAATTCGACGAAGGTACCATTCTACTTCTAGTCCAATGACAAGGTCCATATTTCTTTTTTGAATGCGCGTTGCTTGTTGATTTAAAAGGTGCCGGCTCGAGAAGTGAAAAGGTACACCATTATCGAAATATTCGTCACAAAGGATCCAGGCAAGACCATTTGTCCATGGTAAAACTCTAAATGTTAAAGGGTCAGGAACTATTGTTAAATTTGGTGACCCTGTCATTTCATCCAAACCCATTCCACCGCCTTTAATGAAGGACCTAAAGACGCGACCACCGGTTGCGTCTAAAGTAAAAGTCGCAACATTAATGTTATAGCCGTTTGTCAATGAATTGAGAAAAGCAGGTACAGAAACTTCTTTAACGCGAGAGCTGCCATGACTGTCAGACCATGCCATGCGGACAAGCTTAATGTTATCTGACTTTAATCTATGTTCGAGATCAAAAGAACAGAATTTTTGTTCGTCAGTCCAAAGGTTATGGCGCTCGATAAATCCGCCGCTCATATTCGTGCCTCTGCCTATTTTATTAATGGGCCTGCAAGGTAACTAAAATCTACTATCCAAAACAGTTTCACCATTATCGACCATATTTCGCTAGAGAATGCATCCACCCATGCATGCGTTTTGCCATATTTTCTATATCGTCATCCGTGAACCATTTTTTAGCGTCAACTTTATCTACCGGGTACTGAGGTCTAAGAAAGTCTTCCTCATACCCAAAGGGTACCGTAGCATCTATTCCCATGCCACCTTCAAAACGGGTATTGGAGGCCGTCCATTCACGATCCCCTGCCGTCATCCGTTCTGCAGGCATAAAGGTCTGTCCCCGGCCACCAGGAAGTGGGTTTAAAATATCAGTATGGGGATTAACCCGCGTTGTAAGACACCACATGATGTCATCCATGTCATAAATATCTGTATCTTCAGAAACAGCGATCGCTATGCGGGCCCCTTGAGAGGTAGACAATATGCCGGACAAAAAGTTACGTTGCCAACCTTCGTCAATCTTACTTCTTTTTTTAACTTGAATAATGGCACCGCCCCAATCTGTCATGCAGTAAGGGATATTGACGTCTGTAACAATCCCCGGCTGCATTCTTTGGCAAAGTTCATAAATTGCGGCCTCTCTGATAGTTGTATCGATGTTGTGTTCATCCATTGTGTGTACACCGAGCGCAAAGATGATTGGCTTTGAATCAGGAGAACGAGTTGTTACAGCGGTACAGTGGAAGGTGGGCGCTTTGTAGGCTTTTCCCATATACCCGGACCACTCTGGATGAAAGTGGTGGCGTCCTTGCATCCCAGACTCTTCAGCTTCGGCCGTTTCAAAGCGTCGGTCTCTTGGGTAAACGTAGCCTTCTAATACTACTTCTGAATCTGCTAGCGCCAGTGCATCTACAGTACGCGCCTGAACCATACGTACAGGTGAACCTTGAAGTGCACCTGCAACAGCGATCTCGTCACACCCCTCTGGCAAAATAACATAGTCAAAGCCTGCGCCAGCTAGCATGGTGCATGAAGGAGGGACGCCAAAGCAAACAGTTATTGGAACTGGTTCATCTGATTTGTAATACCGACTTACGACTTGCCACATATGTGACCCAGGAGAAATCTGAAACGTCCCAATGTTACCCCAACGAAAATTCATTCGATTGTAACCTAGGTCAGTACCTCCTTCGAAATGTTCCCCAGTGACACAACGAATTCCAGAACCTACGGTTAGCTCTGGTTCGAACTCGGTATGGCGCACGGGAACAATGAAGTCATTTACATTTTCCGGGTTCTCTATAACAACCTCTTGCACAGGAGCATCTTTTTGGTCAATAACAACATGAGGTATTGGGTTGCGGATCGCATCAGCGGTCATTCGTGTTCGAGTTTCATTATCTGGCCACCCAAACATTTTATTTATTAAATTCTGGTCACTGAGTAAGTTTGTAACCACACGGTTGTTGGGCTTACCTTTTATATTATTGAATAATATTGGGCACCCGCCATCAAATTTCTTCTGCAAAGAAATAATTTCAAGATCAGGGTCAACTTCCTTGTCTGTTACAACGAGGTCGCCTTCTTCTCTAAGGTAGTCTAGGGTTCCACGCAAATCATATAATTTTTCGGTAGGGCTGCCAGGTGCAGCGTCTTTTCGTGCCGTGTTCATTGTTATTATTTCCAATTTTGATTCAATGTATGGAGTTTGTCTAAGGGACACTAGCCTAAAACGCAAGAAGGGTAGTGGACATAAGTCTTCTGCTCGAGTATCTGAAGTGAGATTAAATAGGGGAGAGTGCAGTGAAAGCAGACGTGAATGACACTATTATTAACTATGAGACCTCCGGTACCGAAGGTAAACCATGGATAACCTTTTCTCATGCCTTGTGCAATAATTTGACTTTGTGGGATGAACAGACCGAAATTTTGAAAGAGAGTTTTCAGATCTTGCGCTACGATCATCGAGGTTTAGGAAAATCTGCTGCTCCCGCTGGACCTTACACCTTCCCTATGATTATTGGTGATGCACTAGCCTTGCTTGATCACGTTGGAATTGAAAAAACTCATTGGTGTGGATTATCTATCGGCGGCATGATGGGCTATGGGCTTGCACAAGACCATGCCGATAGGCTTTTGAGCTTGATCGCTTGTGATTCGCGACCTGATGCGCCCCCCGATTACCAAAACTACTTTCAGCATCGAATTGATGTCGCAGAAGCAGAGGGAATGGAAGGGCTCGTGGAGTCAACAATTTCGCGTTGGTTTACCAAGGAATCGGTTGATCAAAATATTGCAGTCTTAGATAAAGTAAGGTCGATGATCAGGTCAACAAATGAAATTGGTCATGCCGGTTGTTGTGAGGCATTAAAGACATTATCTTTTGGCTCTCGACTAGGAGAAATTGACATACCCACCTTGATAATTGGAGGAGCCGAGGATAAGGGGGCTCCGCCGGAGGCACTCGCCGAAGCAGCCAAAAAAATTCCTAATGCGAAACATGAGATTATACCGGCGGCTGGCCACATCTCCAATTTGGAGAATCCAGCTGAGTTTAATTCAGCATTAATTAGATTTCTAGAAAGTATTTAAGTGAGAAAACAAACCTGAGAGGAAAGATGCCGTCATTTGATATAGTCTCCCGAATTAAAATTCCTGAAGTTGATAATGCAATTCAAAGTGCAATGCGAGAGATGAACAATCGATTTGATTTTAAAGGGAGTGCGTGTTCAATCGAACGCAACGACTCTGTTCTCCAAATACTCGCTGATGATGAACTTAAATTAAAGCAAGTTCAGGAATTGCTCCGAGGTCATCTAGCCAAACGCAAAGTTGAGGTGGGATATTTTGAATTTAAGACACCAGAAAAGGCTTTTGGAAACTCTTTGAGGCAAAGTGTTATAATTAAAGAAGGGATAGAACGTGGGCTTGCGCAGAAAATTGTAAAAATCATCAAGACTTCCAAGAAGAAAGTGCAGGTGGCAATCCAAGGGGAAGAATTACGGATTACTGGAAAGAAGAGAGATGATTTGCAGGCAACGATCGCTTTGGTAAAGGAGTCAAAGGTTGCTCAACCGTTACAATATATAAACTTTCGAGATTAATTAAATTTAGACAGCTTTGTTGAGCAAGGTAATAATTTCATGTTGTTCCTATTTTTCTATAGGAGCATCTGGTTCACTAACTGTATAGCGACGCAACATTCTTTGTTCGTCTGGCGGAAAGTCGGTGCGGGCGTGATTAGAACAGCGGTTATCCCATATTAAAAGATCGTTAACTTTCCATTTGTGAGCGTAGATGAATTCCGGTTTTTCGCAATGGTCAAATAGTTCAAGTAGAAGGTCTTCACCTTCCGCTGCCGGCATATCGACTATATCCTGTGTCATTAGTCGACTTAGATAGAGTGTTTTTCTCCCGGTGTTCGGGTGAACCTTGACAAGGGAATGGCGCGCGCGAGGGAGTACTGGGTTCGCTGCAATAGTATGGGCACGGTCAACAGCTTCGTAATCATAAACGATACGGGTAACTAAATTTTCAACTAGCGTTTTAGTTTTAAGTGGTAACGCATCATAAGCCTTGTAAAGGTTTGCAAACAAGGTATCCCCACCTCGAGAGGGTATTTTGAT
>DEBE01000157.1:4756-5837 GCA_002348425.1 Alphaproteobacteria bacterium UBA2964
AACATCATTTCACCATCTGGTAGGACACCAATTAGCTTTCCATTTTCTCTAATGTTACTGACATACATCATTCCACGTTCACCGGTTCTCCTTTTATTTTTATCACGTCTTTTGACTCTATCTCCCCCATCCCCCCGACCAAAATAATTAGCAAAACGAAGTTGGTCAGCAGCGGCTAACTGTTGGTCTGGAAAACACAGAACCACGTGTTTGACAAAAAGGTCAAAGAGCAATTTTTGAGTAGAAAGGTCTGCGGGTTTTCTTAGGTCTATACCAAGCACCGATGCACCCATGACGTTGGATAAAGGAACAATTTTGATAGTTGATGTCACGGTTTTTCCTTTCGGTGGCAATGCTAATTTCCTAATGGAGCATTCGGCTCGCTGACGGTATAACGTCGCAGCAACCTCTGTTCTTCTGCTGGAAAATCGGTACGGGCGTGATTTGTTGAACGGTTATCCCAAATTACCAAATCGCCTGGCGTCCACTTATGACTATATATGAATTTCGGATTTTCTGCGTGGGCAAAAAGTTCTCTGAGTAATTGTTCACTTTCTATAAGATCCATATCTATTATTTTTTCGGTCATAAGTCGACTAAGGTAAAGTGACTTTCGACCGGTAGCGGGATGTATTTTAACTAGAGGGTGTTGCGCACGTGGCAAATTAGGATCAGCTCCTATGGTACTGCGATCTTGAGCAGAGTAATCATAAACCGTTTGAGTTTGTAAATCTTTAATACGCTCTTTTGTTTTGTCGGAAAGGGTATCATAAGCCATTTGCAGGTTAGCAAACATAGTATTGCCTCCCCGAGAGGGAATTTTAATTCCGTATAGAGTAGTGGCAAGATATGGGAATTGTCGGTGGGCACCATCTGAATGAAATTGCATCTCTCCATCTGGCAGAGATCCAATTGGTTTTCCGTCTTTTCTAATATTACTTACGAGCATAACACCACGATTTGCGGATTTCATAAGGTCACCACTTGATTTATCACGATACGCACCGTCTACCCGTCCAAACATAGCGGCAAATCGTCGTTGGTCATCAGCAGAAATTTTTTGATCCGGGAAACACAAAAC